>CAMWPG010000001.1 GCA_947176075.1 uncultured Ruminococcus sp.
ATTTTTTCCTACTAAAATTATTTAATAAAAAAAAATTTTTTTTTTCATTTTTTATTTTATTTTTTTTTTTAAAATTTTTATTTTTAATTTTTTTTTTTTTTTTTTTTTAATAAGTCGTAAACAGCAGCAAATAAATTTATTGCTCTTGCTCTGACAAAAAAAATATGCTATAATATTATCAATCACAAAAAAAGGAGAACTTAAATGGAAACCATCAAACTGGGAAAGCAAAGCATTCCCAAAACAGCCACTCTTGCTCCTATGGCAGGTGTTGCTGACCGTGCTTACCGAATTCTCTGCAAAGAATATAGCGCTGCTGCACTTGTCAGCGAAATGATATCGGCAAAGGGACTTTGCTACGGTGACACTAAAACAGCCCAGCTTTGCACTATTCTACAAGAAGAACGTCCTATGGGATTGCAGCTGTTCGGCAGTGAACCTGATTTCATGGCTAAGGCTGTCACAATCGTACAGAAGTTTGAACCTGACTGGATAGATATAAACATGGGTTGTCCTGTACCAAAAGTTGTAGGTACAGGCGCAGGCTCTGCTCTTATGAAAAATATTGACCTTGCTGCAAGAGTAACAGAAGCAGCAGTAAAAGCGTCCAGCATTCCTGTAACGGTAAAATTTCGTACCGGCTGGGACAGCGATAATATAAATGCTGTAGAATTTGCAGTTGCTATGCAGCAGGCAGGAGCTTCTGCTATATCTGTACACGGACGTACCAAAATGCAAATGTACAGCGGAAAAGCCGATTGGGATATTATAAAACAGGTCAAACAGTCTGTTTCTATTCCTGTAATCGGGAACGGCGATGTGACGGACTTCAATTCATGCAAAAGTATGTATGAGAAAACAGGGTGTGACCTTGTAATGATAGGCAGAGGCAGCTATGGAAATCCATTTGTATTCCGTGAGATCGATTCTATGATAAGCGGCATTCCATACACTCCTCCAACGCTTGAGAATCGCATGGAAACTATGCTTTATCATATAAGACTTATATTAAAGCACAGTTTCGGAAAACCGCCTGAAATAGCGATACGTGATGCCAGAAAACACGCTGCATGGTATATGTCCGGCTGCTATGGTGCAGCATCATTCCGTGCAAGGTGCTATCAGCTTTCCTCATATGAAGAAGCTGAAATAATGGCTGAGGATTTTATAAAGCTGCAAATGCAAATTAAAAATTAAAAGGATGTGGTAATATGTCAATACCGAAAATTATAATTGTTTCCTGCGAGCTCCTGCTGCTCGCTGTGTTTGTTATACCTGCTTTACTCAGTATAATCAATGCTGGAAATATTGCCGGAATACTTGCTTCTCTGGCACTTTTGCTTGCTACATTGTTCAGCGGAAATGTATGGGCTGCTATTCAGAATTTATGGCATAATATTCCGGGTAAGATATTGTTAAGCTGTGCTGCTGTATTTCTTGCATTTGGAATATGCCTTGCCGGATTTTTGACCGTCCGCATGATAAGCACGATAAATAATACGCCTAAAGAGCCTTGTACGGTAGTAGTGCTTGGCTGTCATGTAAAGGGTACAGAGCCAAGCATAATGCTTGCAAGACGTTTGGATGCTGCTTATGAGTATCTTACTGAAAATCCAGATGTGAAATGCATTGTGGCAGGGGGCAAAGGAACAGGCGAGGATATAACTGAAGCGGACGCAATGAAGCTCTATCTTGTGAAAAAGGGCATTGACAGTGAACGGATACTTAAAGAGGACAAATCTACAAATACATCTGAGAATATTTCCTTTGCAAATGAAATCATGAAGCAAAATGATCTTAGCGGTGATATTGTAATAGTGACTGATGGATTTCATCAGTACAGGGCAAGTCTTATAGCCGAAAGACTCGGAATTGATTCATATTCCATAAGCTGTGCGACAAGACCGGAGCTTGTTCCGACTTATTGGGTAAGGGAATGGTTTGCACTTGCGAGAGAGATAATTCGTTCCTTATAATTGATTTCACTCTTTCGTTTTATTTTATCAATAAAAGCAAAAAGTCCCTACGAAAAATCGCAGGGACTTAAAAAGCAGTAAGAAGAACTTACTTGATTTCGATTGTAGCGCCAGCCTCTTCAAGCTTAGCCTTGAGAGCCTCAGCATCAGCCTTAGAAATGCCTTCCTTAATTGTAGCCGGAGCAGACTCAACAACAGCCTTAGCTTCCTTTAGACCCAGACCGAGAGCGTCCTTAGCAGCCTTGATAACAGCCATCTTAGCGTCACCAAATGAAGCCAGTACAACATCAAATTCAGTCTTTTCTTCAGCAGCAGCACCAGCACCGCCAGCTGCCGGAGCAGCTGCAACAGCAGCAGTTACGCCAAATTCTTCCTGGATAGCTTCAACCAGCTCAGCCAGTTCCAGAACGGACAGAGCCTTGATTTCTTCAATGAAATTCATAATCTTTTCAGATGCCATGATAATAACTCCTTTATAATTTTTTTAATTTAAATCGCCTGATTTCAGGCAGCGTTACTGTGCAAACAAATGTAATTATGCAGCAGTTTCTTCGTTCTTGCTGTCCACAACAGCCTGGAGAGTAGCAGCCAGCTTCTGGATAGGACCCTGGAGAGAGCCAACCAGCTGAGCCAGAAGTACATCCTTTGACGGAATCTTGGACAGAGCAACAACACCTTCGGTATCGTAAGCTGTACCTTCAACATAACCTGCCTTCAGGTTAAAGAATTCATTCTTGTTCTCAGCGAATTTACCGAGAATACGAGCAGGGGCAGTCTGGTCGTCAGCAGACATTGCGATAGCAGTTGTACCGTGGAGTACGCTGTCGAAGTCATCAATACCCATATTCTTGAATGCGAAACGCAGTATAGAATTTTTTTCAACAATGTACTTAACGTTAGCTTCACGCAGTTCCTTTCTAAGCTTGGTGTCATCTTCAACGGTAATACCCTTGTAGTCAACCAGCACGAAAGATACAGCATTTTGAAGCAGTTCTGTCATAGCAGCAACCTTAGCCTTCTTGCCTTCCAAAATCTTTTCACTTGCCATGTGATTTCACCTCCGATACATTTTTTATCGTATCAAAGAATCGCAGCCATAAAAAAAGACGCTATTTCTGACATAGAGAAAGAGCATCTGATCGTTCAGACTATGCACATTCCTCGGCTGGATTTACGGCGTTTGCCACCAGCTGTCTTTAGAATACGATATTTTGTTTTACAACTCTATTAGTATAGCACATTGCAAGAGGCTTGTCAAGTATTTTTTAGGAAAAAAATGAGTTTTTTTGAAGAAAGGCAGACCTGATAAACCGATCTGCCTTTTAGTATATTTAGTTAATATTTGGAAAATTTTCTATAATTCCAAGGATATACTGCATGGTCAGGCTTACATCCTCAGCGTCTATTACCATAGAGCCGTCAACGTCAGCCAAATATCTTTGAATAGAATTTAAAGGAGCAATAGAACCGATACTCATTTTGTTTATCATAATAATGTCAGTTAGAGAAACTTTGTTATCCATATTTGCATCGCCAATATTTAATTCAAAATCGAGTTCATATTTTGAATCTGCAGCATCACCGGATGTAGGGTTTGGCTGAAGTCCAAAGTGTGGATATACGAAGCGGTCTATTACTTGTTGATATATTTCATCTTGGGTATAGTTGTTTACTGCCCATATAGAATTTTCATTTACCGGTGTATAATCTCTATTTACTACAGAAGTAAATGTATTTTGATTTCCAAAATATGGATCTTCATAAGCATTGATATCAGCAAGAAAATCATATAGACCTTCTCTATCATCAGATTCTATAAAAGCTTCTGCTTTAGGGATATCTTCTGCATCTAATGGAAGAATGAGGTAATAATTGTATGAATCGTCGTCTATTTTTTTTACTGTATCATAGCACACACCTTTTTTACAAGGATATGTGTTTGGCTTGATTTCAATTGTGCCGGCACTATATCCATCATCACTAAGATATTTATAATATCCGTTGTTTTCAGTAATCAAATTGCCTGTAACATAGTGAGGAGAAACTATGTCATATTTATTTGGTCATATATTATATTCTATGCAGTCTTTAGCAGTTGGATCAGCAAGAAAAGCTTGTGTACCGGTAAATGAATCAAGCGTATCAGATGGAGTTATTAAAAAATGATTATTATATATTTTGTATTCAATACATTCCGCCGGAGTTACACTTTTAAGAAATGTTACTTCGTCCTTTCTTAATATTACTTCAGCACCAGCAGATATGGCTAAACTGCTGCACGACAGTGCTGCTGCTAATATTGAAGATATAGATTTGATAAATGTTTTTTTCATAAATATACCACCTTTCACCAAATAAAAAATATTCTTTTTTCCTCAATTCTTTGGTAATTAAAGCATATCATATATGGAATTATTTGTCAATGGCAATACCACATAAAAATAGGGGGGGATTTTGTGCGAATTAAACAAAAAGCAGATCGAATAAACCGATCTGCTTTAAATAGAATTTATAATGTTAATCAGACGCCATACTTGTTAGTAGCTACCTTAACGCCTATGCCCATTGTAGAAGTAACAGTGCATGACTTGAGGTAAGTACCCTTAGCTGCAGCCGGCTTAGCCTTTACAACAGCTTCCATCAGTGTCTCAAAGTTCTGGAGAAGCTTCTCAGAACCGAAAGATGCCTTACCGATAGGGCAGTGGATGATGTTTGTCTTGTCGAGACGATACTCGATCTTACCAGCCTTAGCTTCGTTAACAGCCTTAGCTACGTCTGGTGTTACAGTACCAGCCTTCGGGTTTGGCATAAGACCACGAGGACCGAGAACCTTACCGAGACGACCAACCAGACCCATCATGTCCGGTGAAGCGATTACTACATCAAATTCCATCCAGTTTTCCTTTGTGATCTTGTCAACCAGATCCTGACCGCCAACGTAGTCAGCACCAGCTGCCTTAGCAGCTTCGTACTTATCTTCCTTACAAAATACGCAAGTACGTACAGTCTTACCAGTGCCGTTCGGCAATACAACGGCACCACGAACCTGCTGGTCAGCGTGTCTTGAGTCAACACCCAGACGGATGTGTGCTTCTACAGTTTCGTCAAACTTTGCCTTTGCATTCTGGCAAACCAAGGTCAGAGCTTCTTCAGAAGCATACTGCTTGGAAGTATCTACAGCCTTCAGGCTGTCAACATATTTCTTTCCGTGTTTCATGTTATTCCTCCTGATTCAGTGGTAATACCGGGTGCTTATGCGCAGAGCCGGTTAGCGGAATGTTCCTCCCACCATTTGAGAAGTCAGAGCCGCACTTTTCTGTGCTGACACTCCGCATTCGTTTTCGGTATTAGTCAACAACAACAATGCCCATTGAACGAGCAGTACCAGCGATCATGCTCATTGCAGCTTCAAGAGAACCTGCATTCAGGTCGGGCATTTTCTGTTCAGCGATCTTCTGAACCTGTTCCTTGGTAATGTTTGCAACCTTATTCTTGTTCGGCACACCAGATGCAGTCTCAATGCCGCAAGCCTTCTTGATAAGAACAGCTGCAGGCGGAGTCTTTGTGATGAATGTGAATGAACGGTCAGCATAAACGGTGATTACGACCGGGATGATCATGCCGATATCATTCTTTGTTCTTTCATTGAACTCCTTGGTGAATGCCATGATGTTTACGCCGTGCTGACCCAGTGCAGGACCAACAGGTGGAGCAGGTGTTGCCTTACCTGCCGGAATCTGAAGCTTAATATATCCAGTTACTTTCTGTGCCATGATGCACACCTCCATAATGTGGTAAATGGCGGGAGCGCAGACAAGCGGTTCCCTCCCACCGGAATCTTGGCGATTCCGTATTGTTAGCGTTTTAATCGTCCAGCTTAACTACCTGATTAAGTGCAAGTGTAGCCGGAGTTTCCCGACCGAACATGGAAATCATAACGTCTACGTTTCCTTCGTCGAGATCAATTTTCTGTACAATACCGGTGAAGCCGTCCATAGCTGTGCCGATAATGGTAACTGCGTCGCCAACGGCATAGTTTACAGTAATGCTTGTACCGATATCAACACCCAGTGCTGCCACTTCCTTTTCGGAAAGCGGAGTAGGTTCGGATGCAGGACCTACAAAGCCGGTGACTCCTCGGATGTTTTTAACGATGTGCCACGAATCGTCAGTGTAGACCATTTTCAGCAAAACATAGCTTGGAAAAGTTTTACGCTCCACTTCCTTTGTTTTGCCGTCATTTATTTCCGTTACCCGTTCAGTAGGAACTCTGACTTCAAGAATCAGATCGTGAAGTTTACGGTTTTCGACAACCTTTTCAATATCCTGAGCTACCTTGTTCTCATAGCCTGAATATGTGTGGATGACATACCATTTAGCTGATTCTGTCATAATGTTTTCCTCCTGTTAAAAATGAAATAGGGCTTGGCGGTAATGAAGCCTGCATCACAGGTTCATAAGGACATCCATGAGCTTCAGCAGACCTGTGTCGAGCAGACCAACAAGAACACTGCCCAGTATAACAACGCTCATTACAACAACAGTGTTGTTAAAAACAGTTTTCTTTGTAGGCCATGACACACGCTTGAACTCACGCTTTAAATCCTTGAGCCAGTTTACAAATCTCTTGAAAATGTTCTTTTTGTCTTTGTCAGACTTTTTGGACTTCTTGGAGTCTGTCTTTTTTGCCTTTTTCTCTTCCTTTTCGGAGAGTTCAGCATTTTTCTTTTTGTCAGACATTTCTTTCAGAACCTCCAATCATCACTTTGTTTCTTTGTGCAAAGTATGCTTCCGGCAGAACTTGCAGTGCTTGTTCATTTCAATCCTCTCCGGATTGTTGCGCTTGTTCTTTTTGGTCACATAATTGCGGCGCTTGCATTCAGTACAAGCCAAAGTTACCTTCACTCTCATTATCGGCACCTCCTGATCTTATTCTTCTCCCGCAGATGCACAGATGGATCTGTCGGGCCGTTTGCCTCCCTCCGGCTATAGGGCAGCCGATCTTGCATCAGAAAAATCCTTTTGCAAACAGGCATAAAAATAAACCCCATAGAAGAGGTAAATTAAGTATATCATATTACATTCAGCTTGTCAATAGTTTTTTTCAGCTTTTCATGAAATATAACAAAAAAATGTACGCCTATAATAATGAAATTAAAAAAATAATGGTATTGTGGCAAAAACTCTTGCACATTCTTGTGAAATATGATAAAATAAAATAGGTAATGCATTTATTCTGCTATGAAAGCAATATAAATGTATAAGATAATAAAACACGAGAGGAGACTTTAACAATATGGCAAAAATTCGAGTAGCGGTACTTTTCGGCGGCGTTTCAAGTGAACATGATGTGTCGCTTATTTCTGCGACAAATGTTATAAACAGTATTCCAAGAGAAAAATATGACATAATATGCGTTGGTATTACAAAAAAGGGCAGGTGGCTTTATTTTCCGGGGAATGTTGACGAGATAGCTTCCGGTGCATGGGAGAGAAATCCTGACTGTGCTTCCGCTATTATTTCTCCTGACCCTATCCATAAGGGTATTATTACTATTGAAAGCGGCGAGATATATATTAAAAAGGTGGATGTTGTATTCCCTGTACTGCATGGCAGAAACGGTGAAGATGGCAGACTTCAGGGACTGCTCGAAATGGCAAGACTTCCATATGTTGGCTGCGATACTCTGAGCAGTGCTGCTTGTATGGATAAGTGCATTACACATACTATTCTTGATTATAATGGTATACGTACAGCAAAATGGGCAGCTGTGCTTCAGAGAGATATAAGTCATCTTGATGAAAAATGTCGTGAAATAGGTGATAAACTTGGCTTTCCTCTTTTTGTAAAGCCTGCAAATGCCGGTTCTTCGATCGGTGTAAACAAGGCAAGGGATATTGAAGAACTTAAAGATGCAGTTCAGATAGCGTTTTCTCATGACAGTAAGGTAATTGTTGAAGAGTTTATCAGCGGTAAAGAGGTGGAAGTAGCTGTATTTGGTTATGACGCACCATTCGCTTCCTATGTAGGCGAGATCGAGCCGGCTGCTGATTTCTATGATTATGACGATAAGTATATAAATGGTTCTTCTAAGCTCTATATACCTGCAAGAATTGAAGAAAAGATATCTGATGAGATCCGCAAGACGGCAGTTGCAGCATATCAGGCTATGGGCTGCAAGGGACTTTCAAGAGTAGATTTCTTCCTCTGCGATGATGGAACTATTATTCTCAATGAAATAAATACAATGCCCGGCTTTACGAGCATAAGTATGTATCCTAAGCTTATGGAAAATCTGGGCATGAAGCAGAGCTATCTTGTGGATAAGCTGATAGAACAGGCAATGGAAAATACGGGCGCACATACAGATGCGTGATATATTTTGAAAGGAGACGGCTTTGGGCGACAGAGAAAATATCAAAAATTACGCTATAGGAGTTTTTGATTCCGGTATGGGCGGGCTTACAGCTGTGCAGGAGCTTAACAGGATACTGCCTAATGAGAATATAATTTATTTTGGAGATACTGCGAGGATTCCATATGGCAGCAGAAGTCGTGAAACTATACTAAGATATGCAAAAGAGGACGTTGCCTTTTTAAGACGGCATGAGATAAAAATGATAATAGCTGCTTGCGGTACTGTCAGTTCAGTTGCTCTTAATAACCCCATAGTAACTGATATGCCTTTTACCGGAGTTATAGCTCCGGCTATTGAAGCTGCCTGCAAGGCAACGAAGAAAAAGAGAATAGGTATTATTGGAACACCGGCAACAATAAAAAGCGGCAGTTATATACACGCTATTGCCGATACTCATCCGGAGGTCATGGTAGTTCCTCAGGCTTGTCCTTTGTTTGTTCATCTTGTAGAGAATGGCTATACTGATTTTAATAATCCGGTTACAAGGCTTGTTGCACAGGAGTATCTTACGCCTGTTAAAAATGAGAATGTTGACGTACTTATTTTAGGTTGCACGCATTATCCGGTAATATCGGAGCTTATAGGCGATATTATGGGTAAGGATGTTACCCTTATTTCCGCCGGTGCAGAGGCTGCAAAGTTTACAAAACAGTGCCTTATGAAGCAGGGACTTCTCAGCGACAGGAGCGAAAAGGGCAGGAATACTTATTACGTAAGCGACAGTACAGAAATGTTTGAAGAGAATGCGGTAAATTTTCTTCATGAAAATGTACACGGCGATGTGTTCAGAAGTAACTTCTGAAAGAAAGGAGCGCAAAATGAAACGTCAGGTTCAACTAAAGCTGCGCAGTATACTTGAAACAGACGGTGAGCGTTCTGAAACGGAGCTTCTTACTGACGGTACGATGGAGCAAAATGGCAAAGATTTTGTTCTGAGCTATGAGGATTCAGATGCTACGGGTTTTGAAGGAGCAACCACAACGATCACGGCACAGGATAAAAATCTTGTGTCTATAGTTCGGTGCGGTACTGCTAATTCTAATCTTGTGATTGAAACAGGAAAGAAACATTACTGTCTGTATGGTACGCCATTTGGCGACATTACAGTTGGAATATTTACACATAAAATTGAAAACAGTCTGTCGGAAAACGGCGGCAGTCTGTATTTAAAATATACGATAGATGTAAATTCATCCTATATGTCTGATAATGAGATATATCTGGACGTTATGGAAGCTAAATCGTAGAAAAGAGGAATGAAAAATGGCAAACTGTATAAAGCTTGCATCAGACGAGCTTAATGAACTGCTTCTTGATGCTGTAGGGCGTCTTGTAGCAGATGGCAAGGTGCCGTCAGAACCGATACCTGCATTTAAAATAGAGATACCGGCTGATAAGACACACGGAGACTTTGCAACAAATCTTGCTATGGCAAGCGCAAAGGCTTTTCGTATGCCTCCGAGGAATATAGCGGCGCTGATATGCGATGCGCTTGTTCTTGACGGAAGCTGCTTTGAACGTGCTGAAATAGCAGGACCGGGATTTATAAATCTGTTTCTCAGAAGAAAGTGGTTTTCAGGAGTAGTGGAAAACGTTCTTCTGGAAAATGAAAATTATGGAAAAACTGATACCGGAAAAGGAAAACGTGCATTGGTAGAATTTGTTTCTGCAAATCCTACAGGTCCTATGCATGTTGGTAATGCGAGAGGCGGCGCACTGGGCGACAGCCTTGCTGAAATTCTTCTTTGGGCAGGCTATGATACACAGAGAGAATTTTATATAAATGATGCAGGCAATCAGATAGAAAAGTTTGCTACTTCTCTTGAGGTAAGGTATATGCAGCATTTTGATCCGGCGGTTGAAATGCCTGAGGATGCTTATCATGGCGCAGATATTACAGAACACGCTGAATGCTTTATCGCAGAGTATGGTGACCGCTATGTAAGTGTGCCTTCTAAGGAGAGAAGAGATGCACTTGTAAAATTTGCTCTTCCTAAAAATGTAGCAGGGCTTGAACGTGATTTGAAGAAATACAGGATTGTATATGACAACTGGTTCAGCGAGAGTACTCTTCATAAAAACGGAAGCGTAAAGAAAGTGGTTGAGCAGCTGACAGATCGAGGCTACACATATGAGCAGGATGGTGCAGTCTGGTTCAAGGCTACAGAATTTGGTGCGGACAAGGATTTCGTTCTCGTTCGTGCAAATGGAATTCCCACTTATATAGTGCCGGATATTGCATATCATTATGATAAGCTTGTTACCAGAAGCTATGATAAAGCTATTGATATTTTAGGAGCAGATCATCATGGATATGTACCAAGACTCAAAGCTGCTCTTACAGCTCTGGGTGCTCCTGCTGAGAAGCTTGACGTTGTGCTTATGCAGATGGTTATGCTCATGCGTGACGGCGAAGTGGTGAAGCTTTCCAAGAGAAGCGGTAAGGCTATCACGCTTGTAACGCTTTTGGAAGAAATACCGATAGATGCGGCGAGATTTTTCTTTAATACACGAGAAGCAAATTCACACTTTGAGTTTGATCTTGACCTTGCAGTTGAAAAATCCTCTCAAAATCCGGTATACTATGTTCAGTATGCTCATGCAAGAATTTGCAGCATCATCCGCAATATAAAAGAGGAATCAGCAGAATGTGCAGTGTCAGATAAGCCTGCGCTTGATCTGCTTGACAAGCCTCAGGAAATTGAGCTTATACGTCATATTGCTGCCCTTCCGGTGGAAATTGATGCAGCAGCTAAGACATATGATCCGTCAAAGATAACAAAATATGCAGCTGAGCTTGCCAATCTTTTCCATAAGTTTTATGATTCATGCAGCGTAAAATATGCTGAAACTCCAGAGCTTATGCAGGCAAGACTTACTCTTTGCGATGCGGCAAGACAGACGCTGTGCAATACTATGAGAATTCTGAAAATAGATTGCCCTGAGAGAATGTAGGAATAATGTGAGGCTGGAATGATTCTTTTATATTGATGATGTGTGAATGCAATGAAATCAATGTAAAAAAATAAGATGCTGTTGTTAATTATCTTGAAACTTAACAAAAAATCTATATATTTTAGCCTCGAATGTGTTACAATTTATAGTAAGTTGATTCGCAGCCTTCAAAGGGTGCGGTGTGGATAAGTGTATAGCACCCGCCCAAAATGACAACAAAGTGAAAGGAAGTTTTTCATGTCAAACAGATTATTTCAGAGTCTTGTTCATCAGATGCGTGATACAATTGATGCTACTATCGGTATAGTAGACGATGCAGCTATAATAATCGCATGCAGTGACCTTACAAAGATCGGCACTACAAATGAGTTTGTTTCGCTTGATTTGAGCGATGTTCATGACATATTTATCCGTGATGGATATACCTATAAGCCGTTTGGCTCACATACAAAGCCGGAGTATGCTGTATTTGTAGAGGGAACTGATGAAGCAGCGGCAAAATATGCAAATATCCTTGCTATTTCGCTTTATAATATTAAACAGTATTATGACGAAAAGTATGACCGCAATAACTTTATAAAGAATGTTGTTCTTGACAATGTACTGCCGGGCGATATTGTTATTAAGGCACGTGAGCTTCACTTCAATGCGGAGGTGAGCCGTGTAGTTCTGCTTATACGCATCGTATCTGCAAATGAAGTATCTGCATACGATGTTATACAAAATTTGTTCCCGGATAAAAACAAAGATTTTGTATTTACCATTTCCGAATCTGACATTGTGCTTGTAAAGGAGATCAAGGGCAGTGTTGAGATAAAGGATCTGGAAAAGCTTGCCAGATCTATTGCCGATACGCTCAGCAGTGAGTTCTATACTCGTGTAAATGTGGGAATCGGTACTATCGTGGGCAATGTCAAGGAGCTGTCACGTTCATTTAAGGAAGCGCAGATGGCTATTGAGGTAGGAAAGGTATTTGATACAAACGAGTCTATTATGAGCTATGATAATCTCGGTATTGCACGTCTTATCTATAATCTTCCGACTACACTCTGCGAGATTTTCCTCAAGGAAGTATTCAAGAGAGGAAGCATAGAGTCTCTTGACCATGAAACGCTGTTTACTATTCAGAAGTTTTTTGAAAATAATCTGAATGTATCCGAAACTTCACGAAAGCTCTTTGTACACCGAAATACACTGGTTTATCGTCTTGAAAAGATCAAGAAGCTTACAGGTTTGGATCTGCGTGAATTCGATCATGCGATAATCTTTAAGATCGCACTTATGGTCAAGCGCTATCTGTCAGCAAATCCTGCAAAGTTCTGATGATTTTTATTAAGAACTTGTCTTTATAAGTGAAATGTGCGGATTTTCGAGCATATTTTGCCGATGACAAGGCAAAAATCCGCAGCTGTACTTTGTGTACTGCAAGGATTTTTAACGCAGTCAGTGGAAAAATATGCCGAAAAGACGTACGCTTAGCTTGTGAAGACGAGTTCTAAGGCAGAAATTTATTCTGTGAAAGGAATTGTGGGCGGCAATGATAGAAATGAGAGATGTTTCCGTCATCTACTCCGGAGGAGTAGATGCGCTGCATCATGTAAATCTTAAAATAAACGATGGTGACTTTGCCTTTGTAGTCGGTCCATCCGGCGCAGGCAAAAGCACCATGATAAAGCTTATTCTAAAGGAAATAAATCCGAGCAGTGGCTCTATTTATGTAAATGGCTATAATCTTAACAAGCTGCGCCGCCGCCGTATTCCGGCGCTGCGCAGAACTATAGGCTTTGTATTTCAGGATTTTCGTCTGATTCCGTCAATGACGGTTTATGAAAACATAGCCTTTGTTTTACGTGTAGTAGATGCTCCGCCGAAATACATAAAGAAACGTGTTCCATATGTTATCAATCTTGTAGGGCTGTCAGATAAGGCAAGGAGTTATCCTAACGAACTTTCAGGCGGAGAAATGCAGCGTGTAGCAATAGCACGTGCGCTTGTCAATGATCCTCAGCTTATAATAGCTGACGAGCCTACAGGAAACATTGACCCGGAGATGTCCTATGAGATACTGGAGCTTCTCCAGAGCATCAATGAAATAGGTACGACTATCCTTATGGTAACTCATGAGCATAGTCTTGTGCGCCATTTTGGCGGCAGAATTATCAATATAAATCAAGGTGAGATAGTATTTGATGAAATTGTTGGAGGCAATCTTATAAATGAGAGCTAGTGGTGTAAAATACCTGCTGGGCAAGGGAATTGAAAATATATGGAAAAACCGTATGATGGCGTTTGCATCATTTTGTGTATTGCTTATATCGCTGCTTTTGGTAGGACTTTCAGTTCTTGTTTCCATAAATATTTCATCTATGATCGGCGGTGTCGAGGATAAAAACGAGGTAATTATCTATCTTCAGGAGAATGCAACCGATATGGAGATCAGCGAATTGTACGGAGCGCTTGTCCGTATGGATAATGTTGCTGAAGCGAAATTCTACTCTAAGGAGGATGCGTTTGATGATATGAAGGGCAATATGTCCGATTATCAGATGGTATTCGATTCACTTGGTGAGGATAATCCCCTTTTAGATGCTTATCGCATAAGAGTTGAGGATATTGGAAGGATAAAAGATACGCTTGCACAGATAGATACGCTTGAGCATATTGAATCTGTAAGAGCCCCTATGGATTTTGTAAATATTCTTATGGAGCTTAGACAAATACTTACTATGGTCTGCGGAGTCATTATTCTTGCGCTTATTATTATATCGATAGTAATTATTGCAAATACAACTAAAGCAAGTGTGTTTGCACGCCGTGCAGAAATTCAGATCATGAAATATGTCGGTGCAAACAATTTATTCATACGTATACCGTTTTTTGTCGAAGGCATGATAACAGGCTTCTTTGCTGGTCTTGTTGCGCTTGCCGTAACATGGCTAAGCTACGATGCACTTGTAGAACTTCTGACACACGGTACAAATGTAATAGCGATTTTTGGTATGACAAGTATTGTACGATTTGAGGATGTTGCAATACCGGTTATCGCAGCTTACCTTATAGCAGGTACTTTCTTTGGGGCATTGGGAACGGTATTTTCTACTCGTAAGCATTTGAATGTCTGAAAGGAGGCATTCCGCAGAAAGCGGACAAATTATGCAGAATAAAAGTTTATTACGTATAGCAAGCGCTGTACTTAGTGTTACGATTATTGCAGGAAGTGTCTATGGCAGATCATTTTGTCAAGATACACCTGTATTTGCGTGGGCTTCTTCTGAGCTTGAATCTCAGAAAAAGGAAAATGATGCACAGATAGCTGAAATGCAAAAGAAGCTTGATGACATAGGTAAGGATCAGGCAAAAGCTGCTGACTATCAGGATACACTTACTGAAAAGATAGAGCTTCAGGAAGAGAACATTACTATAGTTGACGAGCAGCTTACAAGGATAGGCAAGGAGATAGAGGATACTCAAAAGGAGATCTCCGATACACAGGTAAAGATAGCCGATATGGAAACAGAGATATCTGCTGATCTTGTGGAATTTAAAAAGCGTATACGTGCAATGTATGTGAGCGGCAACAACAGTCTTGCATCTGCTCTTGTAGGGGCAACAGATTTCTTTGATTTTCTTTCTAAGTATGATCTTATTTCAAGAATCGCTAAACATGACAATGATCTTATAAATGGTTTGAAAGATCAGATAATTGAGCGTAACGAGAAAAAGGCACATCTTGAGGAAAAGGAAACTGAGCTAAGTGCTCAGCTTGAAGAGCATAAGGCGACAAGAAAAGAACTTAAAGATGCAATAGCGCAGCTTCAGGCTGATTTTGAGGAATCTGTTGAATATTCAAATCTGCTTGAGGAAAAGCAGGCTCTTCTTAATGATGATATAGCAGATCTTGAAGCAGCAAATCTGGAGCTTGAAGAAGAGGATGCAAAAATTTTAGCAGCAATTCTGGAGGCGGAGAGAATTCGTAAGGCTCAGGAGGCGGCAGCATTAACAGCTCCTGCCAAGCCAAGCTATAATCCAATTGTAACTACTGCTGCACAGCAAATGGTACAAACTCAACCGCCGGTACAGACACAGAAACCAGTTCAAACAACTCAGAAGCCTGTTCAGACAACGCAGAAACCAATTCAGACTCAATCAACAACAGTTCAGACTACACAAGCTCCTGTACAGACTCAACCGCCTGTACAGACAACAGTTCAGACAACGACTCAGGCTACTGAACCCGATCCTACTCCGTCATCTTACTTTGGTTGGCCTTGTCCGGGATTCCATACGCTGACAAGCGGCTTCGGTCCGAGATGGGGCACACATCACAGCGGAATCGATATTTCAAGCGGCGGCATAACAGGTGCAGCGGTAGCGGCATCTATGAGCGGAACTGTTATTTATGTAAATTCCGGATGCCCTCACGATTACGGAAAATCTTCAAGCTGCGGCTGCGGCGGCGGTTACGGAAATTATGTTATCGTACAGCACAGCAACGGATATTCAACGCTTTATGCTCATATGTCGTCTGTTGCAGTGTCAAATGGTCAGAGCGTTTCACAGGGACAGACATTGGGATATGTTGGATCTACAGGTTTTTCAACCGGTGCACATCTTCATTTTGAGGTGAGAGTAAACGGCAACAGAGTTGATCCTGAGCAGTATCTGTACTAATAAATAATATACATATTTATAGAGTAAAACGTATAGAATAAATAGAAGGCAGGGGAACGGCATTAAGTCCTCTGCCTTTGATATTTTCACAGGAAAGGTGTGATAGGTGTGGAAAATGAACGCAAAATAAAGCTATTAACGTGTTTATTGGTTATAGTTACGGTGCTTTCAGCAGCTTTTGGATTTTTGCTTTTCAGAGAAAAAAGACTGCTTGAAAAAAAACTTGATGAGAACGCACAGATAATGGAGCTTGAAAAATATATAGATGATAATTATTATAAAGCGCCTGATAAGGAGGCGGTAATGAACGGGGCACTTAAAGGTTATGTAGCAGGTCTTGAAGATCCATATTCATCATATCTCACTGCTGATGAATACGACGATTGGCAAAATGTAGAATCAGGCACAATGGTTGGTATAGGCGTAACAGTACAGGCAGATGAAGCAGGACTTTATGTGGTATCAGTGACAGAAGGTTCACCGGCTTATACAAGCGGCATTCAGGAGGGTGATATCATCACTGAGGTAGAGGGAGAAAGTGTATCAGAGATCGGTTATGAAGAGGCAGTAGTACGTATAAAAGGAGAGAAAAATACGCAGACGGTTCTTACTATCAGAAGAAACGAAGAACTTTTGGAAATGTCTGTTATGAGAAGTGAGATAGAGGTCATCACTGTCAGCGGAACTATGCTTGAGGATAATACAGGCTACATCAGGATCTCTGCATTCAGGGAAAATACAGACGAACAGTTTATAAAGATATTTGATAAGCTGATCGCTGATGGCGCAGAGGGAATTATTTTCGATCTTAGAAATAATGGCGGCGGATTGCTGAATTCTTTGGAGAAGATTCTTGACCCGCTTTTGCCGGAAGGTATCATAGCAACAGCTACCTATGGAAACGGCGATGTAAAAACAATAGTAGAATCGGATAATGTTGAAACCGATCTCCCTATGGCTGTTCTTGTAAACGGCAATACCGCAAGTGCAGCGGAGCTTTTTGCTGCATCGCTCAGTGATTTTAACAAAGCTTTTCTTGTCGGAGAAACTACCTATGGAAAGGGAGTCATGCAATATACAGCTCCTGTTGCTGGAGGTGGACTGACTCTTACTGTTGCAACTTATCAGACAGTAAGAGGAGAGTGCTATCATAAGATCGGGATAACGCCTGATTATCAGGTGAGCCTTGCAGAGAATTTTAATCCTGATTTTGAAGCCCCTGATATAGAAAATGATGCACAGCTTAAAATTGCTTTTGAAAATTTAAAGTAAAAGTCAAGTCTATTTTTCAGTTTTCCTTTTAAATACTATTTACTTTTTTTCTAATATATGTTATAATAAGAATGCAGCAGAAATTTGAGTGTAAAGAAAGGATTGATAGAATGACTTATGCTTTGATATTCTGGAGCGTGTTGCTTGTTTTATCCGTTGGCGTTGAAGTTGGTACACAGCAGCTTGTTTCGATATGGTTTGCAGCCGGAAGCCTTGGAGCAATTATCGCAGCTACGGTGGGCGGTTCGGAAATGGTACAATTGATTGTATTTGTTGCATTGTCATTTTTGCTTCTTATTTTCACAAGACCTATACTTCGCAAGGTGTATAACTTTGAGATCAAAGATACAAATGCAAAAATAGATCTTGGAAAGAATGCCATTGTAATTCAGGAGATCGATCCGGTAAAAGGCACAGGAAGAGCAAGGCTTGGAGATTCTGAATGGATCGCAGTATCAGCTCAGAAGCTCGTGATCCCTGTTGGCTCTGTTGTAAAGGTTTGCGATATTGACGGAGCAAAGCTTATAGTTGAGCTTGATTCGGAAAAACAAATTATTATAGGTTAATTTTTGGAGGTATTTATTATGATTATTGGCGCTTTGATTGTTATTCTTATTGTTGTACTGGTTCTTATTTCAAGAATAAAGATAGTACCGCAGTCAAATATTTATGTTGTAGAGAGATTGGGTGCATTTTATAAGGCGTGGGAAACCGGTATACATTTTCTTGTTCCTTTTATAGATAGAGTATCAAGAAAGGTTTCTATAAAGGAACAGGTTGTAGACTTTAAGCCGCAGGCTGTTATTACTAAGGATAACGTAACTATGCAGATAGATACGGTTGTGTTTTTTCAGATTACAAATGCGGTGCAGTATACCTATGGTGTAGAGCGTCCTGTTGCAGCTATTGAAAATCTTACGGCTACCACACTGCGTAATATCATCGGTGAGCTTGAGCTTGATGCAACACTTACATCACGAGATATCATCAATACAAAGATCACAGAAACGCTTGACCTTGCAACTGACAGATGGGGAATCAAGGTTATTCGTGTAGAGCTGAAAAATATTCTGCCACCGCGAGAGATTCAGGATGCGATGGAGAAGCAGATGAAGGCAGAGCGTGAAAAGCGTGAAAAGATTCTTCGTGCAGAAGGTGAAAAGCAGTATCAGATCACTGTTGCAGAGGGTGAAAAGGAAGCAAGGATCCTTCGAGCAGAAAGTGACAAGCAGACTGAGATACTTCGTGCAGAGGCTGAAAAGCAGGCTACTATTCTTCGTGCGGATGCTATTCGTGAAGAGAAGATCAGAGTTGCTGCCGGTGAAGCAGATGCTATTGATATGGTACAGAAGGCATATGCAGGCAGCCTTGTAATGCTTAAAAATGCTGCTCCTGATGAAGCTGTTTTGCAGCTTAAGGCGATAGAAGCTTTTGGTAAGGCAGCAGACGGCAAGGCAACAAAGATCATTATTCCAAGTGAGATACAGGGAATAGCTGGTCTTGTAAGCGGCATAAAGGCAGCAGCCGATGGAACGGCATCAGCGCCTGAAAATGTTAAGAAGTAAAATAAAAAAGAGCTGTTGCATTGATTTGCAGCAGCTCTTTTTGCATAGATTATTTGGTAATACCTTTAATATTATACTCTTTCAACAGGAATCCATATTTCACTGTAGTTATCTTCCGGATTTTCTGCCGGCGGTGTATACATTTCAATACTATAATTACCGGCAAATTTGTATTCTTTGCAATTTACGATCCATTCGCTCCAGATTTTTGTATTAACATCCTGAATCGCTTTTGGAATCGCTCCACGGCAGGGAAATACAGCCCATGTTCCGGCAGGAATAACTCTTGTAGTATATCCATCAGGGACTTCATTCCAAGGAATATAGTTATCTGCGATCATATAGTCGAAATTCTTACCGTCAGCATTAATACATATGCCGTACATACCGCATACGACATCTCCGCCTCCATTTTGAAAATGTTCTGTCCAGAACTTCGGTATCTCTTCGTAAGATGTATCGGAGTTAAACCTCCTTGATCTTCCCATTACTGTAAATGCTGCCTTTTCAACGATTTTGTACTCAATCATAGTACCGCCCTCCAATGTTAGTTTGATTTTCAGCGGAGCAAAAGATTTAAGGCTTGTTCCGCTTTTTGATGCAGCTGAAGGAGAAACTCCGTGAAATTTCATAAACGCTCGTGTAAAGCTGTCAGGCGAATTGTATCCGTATTTTACTGCAATTTCAATAACTTTTGCATTAGAGTGCGAAAGCTCCTCTGCTGCAATTGTAAGTCTGCGCATACGTATATATTCACCTACTGTAAAACCACACAGTACGCTGAATATTCTCTGAAAATAAAACGGTGAAAGATAAGACTTTTCAGCGATATCATCAATATGCAGATCTTCCGTGAGATTTTGTTCTATATAGCTTATTGCATTCTGAATGCCCTCCGCTAAGCCGTTCATTTGAAACCACGACCTTTCCTTAACTGCATTTTTATTATAACATATACTATTAAAATATTCTCGACTTTTTCTGCTCACTTATGTGGGAATTAAAGAAACGGCAGTACCGCAGCGGTGCGATACTGCCGTTTTTATTGCAAATAGTAAATTATTTTGCCTTTTCCAGAGCATCAAGTGTTCTCTTGACCTCCGGATCATTAGTGAGACCGTAGAGAATGCGGAAGTATATTCTCGCACGGGTCTTATCACCCTCCTGAACGCTCGCCTTGCCAAGTGCAGCCACAACGCCGACAACTTCATCATTTGCGCCGGGTTTTATGCCGTACTTTTCAAAAGCATTATTTACAAGTTTTCTTGTAGGAGGAGTGAGCTTTTTACCCATTTTTCTCTGAATATAGCTCAGCTCAGAGGTAACAATAGGATTATCAGCATATATCATAGCTTCATAGTAGAAGCATATAGCACTTTCATAATCCTCTATCTCTGCGCAGTAAAAGCCGAGATTGCAGTAGCAGCGTGATATTTCTTCCGGTGCAGTGGCAATGCTGAGAGTTTCCTTTGTGCATCCAAGCAGATTGTCTGTCTGCTGCATTACTTTGTAGCATTCAGCCATTTCAAAGTATGCATCTGTATTCAGAGGGTTATATCGTATAGCATCCTCCAGAACAGAGACAGCTTCTTCTGGGCGCTGTGCCTCCAGCAGACTGTATCCATGCAGCATAACCATACGTGACAAATCAAATGGAGGACGTTCCAGACGCTTTGAAGGCTGATAGAAATACAGATAAAGCTGATGCTCCAAAGGATTTCTTAGACTGAGGTACATCTTTTCTTCAGTTTCACGGTAAGAAATTCGGATCTTTGTATAAAGAGCCTCTGTGAGCTTAAATGCCTCTTCATTCTTTCCTTCATCGATAAGCTTTATAGCGTCATTCATGATAACATCCATACGTTTGCCGTCAATGTACATCATTCGAGCCATTTCTTCTTTTTTCTCATCGGGCAGTATCTCATAAGCCATTTCTGCGATGCCGCTTTCAATTTCAGCTGCATTTTCATGTCCTTTGTATTTTGTGACCTGACCCTCAAGATACACCATATCAACGCCGTATTCTCCGGTCATTCCGTCACGGATTTCCTGTAAAATTTCCTGTGTACTCATTTAAATTTATTAAACTCCTTTTCTCGTGGAATGCTCTCCACTGCTATTCAAGATATTATACCATATTTTCACATAAAATGCAACACTTTTTATTGCTTTTTTATTGGATTTATATAATTTACCTTTTTCATATCCTTTGAATTCTTTTTGTTCTTTTTCTTTTTACGTACAGACCAGCCGAAATCGCCGAGTTTTCGACCCAGTGCAAAATATTCTCCGTGTGCATATGCCATAAGTCCGCACTGCTGTAGGTTAAGCTTTCCCTTGCTGTCAATGTATTTTTCTTCGGCATTTACGCCGGTTATTTCTGCAATGAACATCGTATGACTGCCCAATTCTTTTGTTTCTGTTACCTTACATTCAAGGTTCACAGGACATTCAGCTATCATAGGAGCACTTACAGTCTGCGCAGGTGCGGCAGTAAGACCGCACATAGCAAATTTATCCGTATCCTTGCCGCTTCTGACTCCGCAGAAATCAGTTTCCCTGCACATGGAGGAAGTAGTCAGATTTATAATAAACTCACGCTGCTTCATGAGTATAGGGTATGAATGACGTGAAGGTCTTACTGATATATAGGTCATAGGCGGATGTGTTGACAATATTCCTGTCCATGCTATAGTGAGAACATTTGGTTCTTCGATCGAGCCGCAGGATACGAGGGCGGCAGGTACAGGAGCAAGAAGCACACTGCCTTTCCAGTGTTGTTTTGCCATAAGGAATCTCCTTTTTCATTATATATAGCAAACGTCAAGTAAATCTGTCGTTCACTATAAAAGTATTTTACCATGTTCAGAGCGGTCTTGTCAATACAGGAAAAATTCATTTTCCACTCTTTACAATATAAGAAAATCATGATATAATTATCATAAAAACGAAATCCAAAGGAGTAGAATGTAATGATGGACAACATTCGCAATTTCTGTATTATTGCCCACATTGACCATGGAAAGTCAACTCTGGCAGATCGTATTCTTGAAAAAACATTTACGGTTGCTGAGCGTGATATGGAAGAGCAGATACTTGATAATATGGATATAGAACGTGAGCGTGGGATCACTATAAAGGCACGTGCCGTTCATCTGAATTATAAAGCAAAAGACGGAGAGACTTATATTTTCAATCTTATAGATACGCCGGGGCACGTTGACTTCAATTATGAAGTTTCACGAAGCCTTGCTGCCTGTGAGGGCGCAATTCTTGTGGTAGATGCCTCTCAGGGCATTGAAGCACAGACTCTTGCAAATACCTATCTTGCAATCGAGCATGATCTTGAAGTAGTTCCGGTCGTGAATAAGATAGATCTTCCGGCAGCTGATCCTGAGCGTGTATGCAATGAGATCGAAAATATTATCGGTATCCCTGCAATGGATGCACCAAAGATCTCTGCAAAGGCAGGGCTGAACATTGAAGAGGTTCTGGAGCGTATTGTAACAGACATCCCAGCGCCTAAGGGAGATCCCGACGCTCCGCTTCAGGCACTTATTTTTGACAGCTATTATGATGCTTATAAGGGTGTTGTAATATATATCCGTGTAAAGGAAGGCACTGTGAAAGTAGGCGATACGATACGTCTTATGGCTACATGGTCAACATTTACGATAGTTGAAGCAGGTTATATGGACACAAACCAGCTTGTAAATACAGGCGTTCTTCGAGCAGGAGAGGTTGGATATCTGACTGCTTCAATAAAGAGCATTGGTGATACACAGGTAGGCGATACTGTTACACTTGATGATAATCCATGTGCAGAGCCGCTGCCCGGTTATCGTCAGGCAAATCCTATGGTATTTTCAGGAATATATCCGGCAGACGGTGCAAAATACGGCGATCTGAGAGAAGCACTCGAAAAGCTTCAGCTAAATGATGCATCCCTTACCTTTGAGCCTGAAACATCTATTGCACTTGGCTTTGGCTTCCGCTGCGGGTTCCTTGGACTTCTTCATATGGAGATAATTCAGGAAAGGTTGGAGAGAGAGTATAACCTTGATCTTATAACTACAGCACCGTCTGTTATATATCGTGTTACTCTTACAAACGGCGAGGTAGTATTTATAGATAATCCGTCTAACTATCCCGATCCTGCTGTTATTCGCCTGGCAGAAGAGCCGATGGTAAAGGCTGAGATACTCACACCGTCTGATTTTGTTGGAAATGTAATGGATTTATGTCAGAACAGACGAGGCGTATTTCACGATATGCAGTATATTGACGAAAATCGTGTAAGCCTGAAATATGACCTTCCGCTGAATGAAATAGTTTACGACTTTTTTGATGTACTGAAATCACGTACAAAGGGATATGCTTCATTTGATTATGTTCTGAGTGAATATGCTCCTTCTAAGCTTGTAAAGCTGGATATTCTTCTTAATGGCGATATGGTGGATGCACTGTCATTTATTATCCATGCTGACAAGTCTTATGAACGTGCAAGAAAAATGGTTGAAAAGCTTAAAGAGAACATTCCAAGGCAGCTCTTTGAAGTGCCTGTTCAGGCTGCCATTGGCGGTAAGATCATTGCCCGTGAAACTATAAAAGCAATGCGTAAGGATGTTCTTGCAAAATGCTATGGCGGTGATATTACACGTAAAAAGAAGCTGCTTGAAAAGCAGAAAGAAGGCAAAAAGAGAATGCGCTCACTCGGTACAGTAGAAGTTCCGCAGGAGGCGTTTATGAGCGTACTCAAGCTTGATACGGAATAGGAGTGATATTATGAGTAAGAAATCTGTTTATGAATGTCCGCATTGCGGCGAGAAGAGCTTTAATCCTCTTACAAAGGCTCTTGCCGGAGGACTTAATTCACAGGGAAAGGTATGTAAGTCTTGCGGCAGACGCTGTTGTAACGGAAAGGTATCGACTATAGTAAATGCTGTTATTTATGTTATCGCACTTATTGGTGTATTGCTGTGTTATTTCCTTGTAAATAATAATATGACCGCATATATATCAATGGCGGGATGTATTATAGGAGCATGGCTTTTTGGAAAAATATTTGACGCATTTTTTCTGCCCATGACAAAGGTTATCAGAAATGATATACGCAGCTGATACACTTGGGATCTATATCCATGTGCCGTTTTGTCTGAGAAAATGCCCTTATTGCGACTTTTATTCATGTGAAAACCGCCTGCATGAGCGCGATGCTTATGTGCAGGCGGTTTGCCGGAATATTGGATATTACGGAAGTCAGATGAATTTTTGCAGAAAGGTTGACACAATATATTTTGGCGGAGGCACTCCATCGCTTTTGTCGCCGGAAAACATTTTAGAAATGCTTTGCTGTATAGATAAATATTTCATTGTTAAATCGCCGGAGATCACAATGGAGGTGAATCCTGCTACTGTTACTATTGAGCGACTTTTGGGATATCGTAAAGCCGGAGTGAATCGTTTATCAATAGGTTTACAGGATCTTCATAATGAATCACTTACGTCGCTCGGCAGACTGCACACGGCAGAGCAGGGGATTAAAACTGTAATGTCGGCAGTAAAATCAGGATTTGAAAATATCTCATGTGATATTATGATAGGCACAAAGGGACAAACGGAGGAATTGCTTTACAGTACGCTGAAGCATATCGTGTCACTTCCGATAAAACACATTTCCGCATATATGCTGAAAATAGAGGAGGGTACTCTGTATGCAAGGCAAAATATGCAGGATCTTGTTCCCGATGGAGATGCAGTGGCAGAGCTTTATCTAAATATGGTGTCATATCTGAATGAAAATGGCTTTTCACAGTATGAAATTTCAAATTTTGCAAAAGAGGGTTTCGAGAGCCGTCATAACTGTCGATACTGGAAGCTTTCGCCGTATATTGGAATAGGTCCGTCTGCACATTCTTTTGTTGATAAAAGATTTTATGTTCCGTCTGAGCTTGATTCGTTTATAAAAGAAGAATATCAGACGACTTTAACAGAAGATGAATATCCTGACTTAGAAACAGAGCACATAATGCTTGGACTGAGACTTAGCGAAGGGATACCGATTGAATGGCTTAATATAAGACAACAGAAAATCACCGAGCGATTTGTCAAAGGAGGTCTTATGGAAAGATTTTCAGATAGAATACGATTTACGCCGCATGGTTTTCTTGTTTCAAATGCTGTTTTGTGTGATATTTTATAATTTATAGCAAACGACAAATATATTTGGAGTTTGCTATTTGCCGATACGCACGGGGCGAACATAGTGAGCGTATGTGTGAGGCAATTTAAAAGCAGCACTGAATAAAGTTTCTATAGAAGCCCATACTTTCACTGAGGTGAGAGCTATGAAAAAAATAGAAATTGCAGCAATACTTGGATTTGCAGCTGCTATTATGATCTCTTCATTCGCTGCAAGCGCAGATACCCTGAAAAATCTTGAAAATGATGTTCTTAGACTTCATATTCTTGCAAACTCCGATTCCTATGACGATCAGCTTTTGAAGTATGCTGTTCGTGATGCGGTTTTAGAGCAGGGGTCATGCTATTTTGAGAATATTTCTTCTTTGGAAGATGCAAAGGCTACAGCCGAGGGCTGCCTTCCGGCACTTGAGGAGATAGCACGTAAAACAGTTGCGGAAAAAGGCTATGATTATACCGTTACTGCGGAATATGAAAAAATTATATTTGATGAACGTGTTTATGAAAATGTTACAATGCCGGCGGGAGTTTATGATGCTGTAAGAATAAATATAGGCAGTGCGGAAGGACAGAACTGGTGGTGCGTTATGTATCCGCCGCTGTGTGTTCCGGCAGCTTCGGCAAATGAGACTACAGAAGAATATTTTACAAAGAACGAGGAAGAAATGCTGTTGCAGCCGCAGAAATTCCGATATAAGCTTAAATGCCTTGAATGGCTTTCGGAGTTGTGGAAGAACGTGTGTGAATAAAATGTAAAAAAATCACCGCCGTATTGACAATGTAAAAATAGTAATGTATAATAAACAGAGTAAACAAAGTAGAGCATCACAGTTCTCACCGTTTGGTTTTGATCGAAACGGTCAATATATTTTGTTTGGCGTCTGTGGCATAAAGCAGATGCAGACAGGGTATTACGAGGAGTGCTCACTGTGTGATGCACTCATTTTTGTTTGTAATTAAAATGTTTGGAGGTGCTGGCTTATCAGCAAACAAGAGCTGCAGATCAATGAAGAAATTCGTGATAAGGAAATTCTGCTCATTGACAGCGACGGAACGAAACTGGGAAATATGTCGGCAAGAGACGCACAGAAGCTTGCGTATGACAAGGATCTTGATCTTGTAAAGATCGCACCGCAGGCAAAACCGCCGGTATGCCGTATAATGGATTACGGTAAGTACTGTTTTGAACAGCAGAAACGTGAAAAGGAAGCCCGTAAGAATCAGAAGATTGTTGCGATAAAGGAGATCCGAATGTTTTCTGCAATTGATACTCATGACTTTGAAACAAAGATCAATCAGGCAAAGAAATTCCTGACAGGCGGCGATAAATTAAAGGTTTCCGTAAGATTTCGTAAGCGTGCTATTGCACATCCGCAGATTGGCGAAGAACTGCTTGAGAAATTCAAGGAAGCTTGTGCAGCTGTTGGTACTGTTGAAAAGCCTGCAAAAATGGAAGGCCGCAGTATGGTCATGTTCATTTCACCGAAAGCATCCAAGTAAAAGGAGGATATATCCATGGCAAAGGTTAAGACAAAAACACATTCTGGCGCAAAGAAGCGTTTCAAGCTGACAGGCTCAGGTAAGCTGAAGTATCAGAAGACAAATAAGAGACACAGACTTACACAGAAGGATACAAAGCGTAAGAGAATCGCTCGTACCGCAGGTGTAGCAGACGTTACAAATGCACCAGCACTGAAGAAGCTGCTGCCGTATCTCTAATCTGAGAAACGCATTGGGAAAACATAAATAGAAAATCGGAGGTAGAAGATTATGGCACGTGTTAAGGGTGCAATGATGACTCGTAAGAGAAGAAATAAGACATTAAAGCTGGCAAAGGGCTATTGGGGCAGCAAGAGTAAGCATTTCAAGATGGCTAAGCAGGCTGTAATGAAGTCCGGCAATTATGCTTATATTGGAAGAAAGCAGAAGAAGAGAGAGTTCAGACAGCTCTGGATCACAAGAATTTCTGCTGCTTGCAAGATGAATGGTATCAACTATTCTACATTTATGAACGGCTGCAAGAAGGCTGGCATTGAACTGAACAGAAAGATGCTGTCTGAGATTGCAATCAATGATGCAGCAGGCTTTACTGCAATTGTTGAAAAGGCAAAGGCAGCTCTGTAATAAGTAATTGAAGCACGCTCTGGTAAAATACGGAGCGTGTTTTGTTATAAGGAGGAGCCCGAATGAACTATGGATATAAAAAAATTACAGCAAGGGACAATCCGGAAGTAAAGCTGTACAGAAGGCTTTCAGGAATTAAGAAGGCAAGAATGCAGGAGAAAAGCTTTGTTCTTGAGGGATACAGGCTTGTGCTTGATGCACTGAAAAACGGTGCGCCGATAAAAAATATTTTTATTACAGATGATGCATTTTTAAAATATGGCGGAGAGCTTTCTCATTTTGAAAATGGCAGCTTTAGAGTGAATATTATTTCCAAAGAGCTTGGTGAATACATGGCAGAGACTGAATGTCCGCAGGGAATTTTTGCGGTATGCAGCATGAATGCGCAGATTCAGCTGTCTGAATTTCTTAAAAATGGCAGTGCCTTTGTCGTGCTCTATATGCTTCAGGATCCCGGAAACGCTGGAATGATTTTGAGAACAGCTGATGCACTGGGTATAAGCGGAGTGATTTTCTGCAAAAGCTGCGATATTTACAGCCCAAAAGTTGTAAGAGCTACGATGGGTTCTCTTTTTCGTGTTCCGGTAGCTGTGTGCAATGATATAAACGAGCTTTTTTTCGAACTTGAAACAGCTGGAATTGAAAGTGATGCCGCAGTTGTGCAGGGACAGGCAGAGCTTGTTGGACAAAGTGAATATGATCGTAAAAGACGGGCTGTATGGATCGGCAATGAGGGCAATGGTTTGGCGCAGGAGGTAATATGCCGATGCAGCCGCAGAATTACTATACCTATGCACGGAAATATTGAGTCTCTGAATGCTGCAATGGCGGCAGGCATTCTTATGTGGGAAATGATGAAAGGAAAAGCTTATGGAAATGCTTGAATACTGGCTGTGGCTGATTATGGTTTTTGGTGCAGGCAATCCTAAAATATGGACAGTCATTCATGTTTCTAAGACGCCTAAGAGAGCATATTATATCTTACAGGATGAAAATCAGAGACAGAGATTTGATCTGACTGAAGTTCAGAAAAGGGCTGCTTGCAGCATTACTCTTGATAAGGTTAGGGCGGTTTTGGAAAACTGTGAAAAGAAGAATATCTCTGTTACATATTTCGGAGACAGCGTTTATCCTTCGGGTCTTAAATCTATATATAATCCTCCTGCCGTTCTGTTTTACCAGGGCAATATAGAAATTTTAGAGGAATATCCTACACTTACGGTCGTCGGAACAAGAAAGCCTACGGAATACAGCGTTCGTGTGGCGAATTGGATATGCAGCGAGCTTGCACAGGCAGGAGTTGTTATAGTAAGCGGCTTTGCGATAGGGCTTGATTCTACTGCTCACCGTGCAGCGCTTCTTTCAAGAGGCAAAACAGTGGCTGTACTTGGCTGTGGAATAGATGTCGATTATCCAAGAGATAATGCGGGCGCTAAAAAGTACATAATAAAAAATGGGCTTCTTCTTACGGAATTTTTACCGGGAACAGAACCCTTTCCAAGAAATTTTCCGATTAGAAACAGAATACTTTCTGGAATAAGCAGAAGTACGCTGATAGTTCAAGCTCCTGAAAGAAGCGGTTCTCTTATTACCGCAAATCTTGCACTTGAACAGGGAAAGACAGTTTATTGCGTTCCCCCGGCAGATATATTTGACAACAGGTATGCAGGTGTGGTAAAATATCTGCGGGACGGTGCGACACCGGTGTTTAGTCATCTGGATATATTAAACGAATACTACGCCGAGTTTGCACATAAACTAAAGCCGTCCATTTTATTTGAAACATCTAATAGTATGGATGATTCTGTTTTCTTCGGTACTGATGAAAATGAAGATAAAAAGACGAGGACATCTTCAAAGAAAAAAAGCTCTGATGAAAATGAAGATCCTTCTGAAAATAATGATATAAAAAAAGAGAAAAAAGAAGAAAATGTAGCAGATAAGATGCAGCAGGAATCTTCCGGCGATATGAAAATAAAGGATTTTTCAGCGCTTAACGGTATTGAGCTTGATATAGCAGTGCTTTTGTCTCAGGAGCATCAGATGCATATAGATGCTATAGTCGAGAGATTGGGTGCCGATGAAAATGAAGTAGCTTCTGCGCTTACAGAGCTTATCATAGAGGGCTATGTGTTCAGATTTACAGGACAATGCTACGGAATCCTTTAGAAAGGAGTCAGCTTCGCATGATAATGCGGAGCCGTGTGAAATATGTCAAATCTTGTTATAGTTGAGTCGCCTGCAAAGGCAAAAACCATACAGAAGTATCTGGGTAAAGATTACGATGTTATTGCTTCAATGGGGCATATCCGTGATCTGCCTAAGTCTAAATTTGGTGTGGATGTGGAAAATGGATTCCAGCCTCAGTATATTGATATGAAAGGCAAGGAGGATGTTATAAAGCAGCTTAAAGCTCATGCAAAAAAATCAAGCCGTGTATATCTTGCAACTGACCCCGATCGTGAAGGCGAGGCGATATCATGGCATATCGCTCAGATGCTTAATCTCGACATGGAAGATAATAATCGTGTTGAATTTAATGAGATCACAAAAAGCGGCGTTCAGACCGGTATGGCAAATCCTCATAAAATAGATATAGATCTTGTAAATGCTCAGCAGGCAAGAAGAATATTCGACAGAATAGTTGGATATAAGCTCAGCCCGTTTCTCTGGAAAAAAGTTCGCCGTGGATTGTCAGCAGGTCGTGTACAGTCTGTAGCTGTACGTCTTGTAGTGGACAGGGAAAATGAAATAAGAGCATTTGTGCCGCAGGAATACTGGTCTATTGATGCTAAGCTTTCCGCCGGTTCATCAAGAAAGATTTTTTCTGCTAAGCTAACAGCAGTTGACGGAAATCGTGTGGATAAGACGGAGATCAGCACAAAGGAGGAGTCAGATGCACTCCTTGCAAGACTAAATGAAGCGGAATTTAAAGTCTCTAAAGTCAAAAAGCGTATAACAAAAAAACATCCGGCAGCGCCTTTCATTACATCTACTCTTCAACAGGATGCATCTTATAAGCTGGGCTTTCAGTCCAAGCGTACAATGAAGGTTGCGCAGGAACTGTATGAGGGCGTTGAAGTAGACGGAATGGGAGCAATGGGTCTTATCACATATATGAGAACTGACAGCCTGCGTATTTCTGATGAGGCAGGCGCTGCTGCAACAGATTATATTCGCAGCACATATGGTGAGACTTATGTTCCGGCTGAAAAACGCATATATAAATCAAAGAAAAATGCACAGGACGCTCATGAAGCAATTCGTCCGTCTATGCCGTCGCTTACACCTGCAAGGCTGAAAACAAGTCTTACATCAGATCAGTTTAAGCTCTATAAGCTTATTTGGGAGAGATTTATTGCAAGTCAGATGGCAGATGCAGAGCTTGATACCGTTTCTGTTGATATAATGGCAGACGGATGCCTTTTTAAAGCAAGCGGTTCAACAGTTCGCTTTGACGGATTCACAGTGCTTTATGAGGAATCAAAGGATACAAAAAGCGAGAATAAGAATCTTCCGGAGATAAATGAGGGAAATATCCTGAAAGTACGCTCGCTTGAGGGAAATCAGCATTTCACACAGCCGCCTGCACGTTTTACCGAAGCATCGCTTATTAAAACTCTTGAAGAAAATGGTATAGGCAGACCGAGCACCTATGCTCCGACTATAACGACTATAATATCAAGACTTTATGTTGAGCGTGAGGGAAAAACGCTGAAGCCAACAGTTCTTGGAGAGGTAACGACAGATCTCATGAAGGAGCATTTTCATAATATAGTTGATGCTGCATTTACAGCAAAGATGGAAAGTGATCTTGACGAGGTAGAGCAGGGACAGCGTAACTGGGTAAGCACTCTTGATGAATTTTACGGTGATTTTTCAAAGACTCTTTCAGAAGCAGAGAATAAGATGGAGGGAAAGAGAGTTAAGGTGCCCGATGAGGAAACGGACGTTGTTTGTGAGATGTGCGGAAGAAATATGGTCATAAAAATCGGCAGATTTGGCAGATTTCTTGCTTGTCCGGGTTTCCCGGAATGTACAAATACAAAGAAAATAGTGCAGGAAACTCCCGGTACTTGTCCTCAATGCGGCGGAAAGATAATACTCAAAAAATCTAAGCGTGGAAGAAGCTTTTACGGCTGTGCAAATTATCCTGAATGCGGTTTTATGACGTGGAATGTTCCTCTGGAGGAAAAATGTCCTCAGTGCGGCTCAACTCTTTTCCAGAAAGGCGGCAAATCCGGATATAAGGTATGTGAAAAGCAAGGCTGTGGCTATAACAGACCGGTTGGCGGCGGAGAATGATAATATGTACAGTAATCAGAATATTTCAGTTATAGGCGGAGGTCTTGCCGGATGTGAGGCTGCATGGCAGCTTGCACAGGCAGGCTTTCCTGTAACTATATATGAGATGAAGCCGCTGAAATTTACACCGGCTCATCATTACAAGGGACTTTCGGAGCTTGTCTGCTCCAATTCCCTTAAAGCAGATCGTCTTGCGTCTGCGGCAGGACTTCTTAAAGCTGAGATGGAGAGGATGGGCTCTCTTCTCATTCCATGTGCAAGAAAGGTATCTGTTCCGGCAGGCGGTGCGCTTGCTGTAGATCGTGAGCTTTTTTCCGATATGGTAACGGATAAGATAGTATCTCATCCTCTTATAAGCATTTCAACGGAAGAGATAAAAAAGCTTCCTGCATCACCCGCTATTGTAGCAAGCGGTCCGCTTACTGCGGCAGAGCTTGCTGAAAGTATTGAAGAAAAATGCGGTCAGAGATTAAGCTTTTTTGATGCAGCCGCACCTATAGTGACATATGATAGCCTTGATAAGAATATAATTTTCTTTGCATCACGTTATGACAGAGGAGATGCTGACTATATCAATTGTCCCATGAACAAGGAAGAGTATCTTGCATTTTACGAAGCTCTTATAAATGCACAGCGTGCGCCGCTAAGTGAATTTGACAAGGATATCTTCCGTGTCTATGAGGGATGTATGCCTATAGAGGTACTGGCATCCAGAGGAGAAGATACAATGCGGTTCGGACCTCTGAAGCCTGTAGGACTTACAGATCCACGTACAGGCAGACGCCCTTATGCAGTAGTACAACTCAGACGTGAAAACAATCACGGTACATTATTCAATCTTGTAGGTTTTCAGACGAATCTTAAATTCCCGGAGCAGAAAAGGGTATTTTCAATGATACCTGGGCTTGCAAACGCTGAATTTATGCGATTTGGCGTAATGCACAGAAATTCATTCCTTGACAGTCCAAGACTTCTTGATGCCGACTATTCAATGAGAAATGATCCGCTTCTTTTCTTTGCAGGACAGATCACAGGAGTAGAGGGTTATATAGAATCAGCTGCCAGCGGAATAATGGCAGGCAGAAATCTTGCAAGAAAGCTCTCAGGAAAAGAACCGCTTATTCTGCCTCGTGAAACAATGATCGGAGCACTTGCTGCATACATAAGTGATAAAGATGTTAATGATTTTCAGCCTATGGGCTGTAATATGGGAATACTTCCTGAGCTGTCTGAACGTATACGGGATAAAAAGGCAAAATATCAAGCGTATGCAGACAGAGCTTTAAAAGCTTTGGAAAAATATCTATCAGAAAAGGAAGGGTGACAATATAGGTGAATATTATTGTGGACGCTTTTGGCGGAGATAATGCTCCGCTTGAGGTCATAAAAGGCGGAGCAATGGCAGCACGTGATCTGGATGTAAAGATAACTCTTGTCGGAGATGAAGCTGTTATACGCAAATGTGCAAAGGAAAATAATATTTCTCTTGAAGAGATAGAACTTATCCATGCAGCAAAGTCGTTTGATATACATGAAGAACCAGTTTCTCTTATAAAACAGCATAAGGACAGCTCAATGGCTGTCGGAATGCAGGCACTTAGTCATGAAAAAGGAGATGCCTTTGTATCAGCAGGCAGCAGCGGTGCATTGGTGGTTGGCTCAACATTTATTGTAAAGCGTATAAAGGGAATAAAACGTGTAGCGCTTGCTCCTATAATGCCTACTGCAAATAAGCCTTTTATTCTTCTTGACGGAGGTGCGAATAACGACTGCCGCCCTGAGATGCTGGTACAATTTGCAATTATGGGAAGCGCATATATGGAGCGTGTGATGGGAATAAAAAATCCTGTAGTAAAGCTTCTGAATATAGGTGCTGAAGAGACTAAGGGAAGAGATTTTGATATAGAAAGCTATAGGCTTCTTGAAAATGCTCCTGTAAATTTCTGCGGCAATGCAGAGGCAAGAGAGCTTCCGTTTGGTACAGCGGATGTTATAGTGGCAGACGGCTTTACAGGAAATGTTGCCCTGAAGCTTTATGAAGGCATGGGAAAATTCATGGCAAGCGAGCTTAAACATAATATATTTGCAGGCTCAGGAAAGCTTGCAGCTCTTCTTGTTATGAGTAAAATAAAGAAGCTTTCACGTAAGCTTGATTATAAATCCGTTGGAGGTGCACTTATGATAGGTGCGTCTAAACCGATAATAAAGGCACATGGCAGCTCAGATGCCAAAGCATTTTATAATGCCATCCGTCAGGCGAGAGATTGTGTTAAGGGTAATATGATCGCTGCAATTTCAGAAACCGTTTGCAGTTTACAGAAAGGTTGATGTAAATAATGGAACAATCGTGTTATGAAGAACTGAGCCGTTTTGAAAAGTATATTAATTATAATTTTAAGAATAAGCAGCTGCTTGAGGAGGCATTGTCACATTCTTCATATGCAAATGAAAAGAAAAAATGCCGGTGCAGCAATGAGCGGCTTGAATTTTTAGGTGACAGCGTTTTGTCTATCATAGTATCGGATTATCTTTTCAATAATTATAAAGATATGCCGGAAGGTGAGCTTACAAAGCTGAGAGCTTCTCTTGTATGCGAAAAGGCACTTCATGTGTTTGCAAAGGAGATTCATATTGGTGAATTCATTCTTCTTGGAAAGGGCGAGGAGAATACAGGCGGCAGAGAACGCTCATCTATACTTGCAGATGCCTTTGAAGCTGTTATCGCTGCTATTTATATTGACGGCGGAATGAGTTCAGCGGAAAAGCACGTTCTTAGATTTATTACTAAGCATGTAGAGAAAAGCAGTAAGATTTGTTTCCGTGATTATAAAACAGTGCTTCAGGAGATCGTTCAAAAAAATCCTGAGGAGAAGGTCGAGTATGTTCTTGCAGGAGAATGCGGTCCAGATCATGACAAGGCATTTACTGTAAATGTATGTCTCAATTCAAACGTTATCGGTACAGGTATCGGAAAGAGCAAGAAAGCAGCTGAGCAGATGGCTGCACGTGAAGCTCTTATGCTTATGGGCTATGAAGAAACACTCTAATCTTGCATTTTTTATTCCGCATATGGGCTGTCCGAATATGTGCAGCTTCTGCGATCAAAGGGCTATAAGTGGAGAGACGCACTTGCCAAAGCCGTCTGAAATAGCTGCGCAGTGCAGGGAAAGTCTCGAGAGCGGTATTGATGGGAAAAACTCTGAGATAGCATTTTTCGGCGGAAGCTTTACGGCGATCCCTCTAAAAGAGATGATGGCATATCTTGAAGCGGTTCAGCCTTTTTTAGGAGAAAATGGTTTTTCAGGTATACGCATTTCAACAAGGCCTGATGCGCTTCCTGAGAATATACTTCTCCTGCTTAAAGAATATGGTGTTACTGCGATAGAGCTTGGTGCTCAGAGTATGTCTGACAGGGTTCTTATGCTTAACCGCAGAGGACACAGCTCAAAGGATATAATAAATGCGTCAAAGCGTATAAAGCTGCACGGATTTTCACTCGGACTGCAAATGATGTATGGTCTCTATGGCAGTACGAGTGATGACGAAAAATATACTCTGTCTGAATGCATAAAGCTTATGCCTGATACAATGCGTCTTTATCCTACTGTTGTTTTGGATGGAACGAAACTGGGAGAGCTTTATAAAAGCGGTGAATATATTCTGCCGTCATGGGAGGATATGCTATCCTTTACAGCTTATGCGATATGCCGTCTGAGACAGGAGAATATTGCTTTGATAAGATGCGGACTTCATGCTGAACGAAATATGGAAAGTCGTATACTCGGCGGATTTTATCATCCGTCACTCAAAGAGATCGCACTTTCAAGGCTCTACCTTGAAAAAATGCTTTATTGGGCTGAGCGTAATAATGACATTTTAAAGTGCAGAGAAAAGGGAAGCTTTGTTCTCATAGAAACAGCTGCCGGTAAAGCAGGTCTTGCAGCCGGTCATAATAAAGAAAACAAGAAACGTTTTTCTGAAAATGCTTATGGTGTGGGCATCAAAATAGAAGAAAACAGGGATTTTCTTGAGGAAATGCTAAGGCTGTCCTTTTTTAGCAGAAAGGGATGCAGCATGACAGAAACACTTGGAGAGGAAGTGTACGATGTATTTAAAATCACTGGAGCTTCAGGGATTTAAGTCTTTTCCGGATAAAATAAAGCTGAATTTTGACTCAGGTCTTACGGCTGTAGTAGGTCCGAACGGCAGCGGAAAGAGTAATATCGGTGATGCAGTAAGATGGGTGCTGGGAGAGCAGTCCACTAAAACACTGCGTGGCAGCAAGATGGAGGATGTTATTTTTTCCGGTACTAAGCAGCGGAAGCCTACAGGTTTTGCGGCAGTCACTCTGAATATTGACAATCACTTGGGAATTCTCGGCGATGAATATGGCGAAGAGGTCAGTGTTACCAGAAAGCTGTACCGCAGCGGAGAAAGTGAATATCGCATAAACGGCAAGTCAGTCCGGCTTAAAGATGTAAATGAGCTGTTTATGGATACAGGCATGGGACGTGACGGCTATTCGATCATAGGACAGGGGCGAATTGCAGAGATTGTCGGTGCAAAAAGTGCAGACAGACGAGATATATTTGAAGAAGCCGCAGGTGTTTCAAAATTCAGATACAAAAAGGAAGAAGCACAGAGACGTCTTGCAAGCGCAGAGGATAATCTTTCAAGACTGCGTGATATTGCAGCTGAGCTTGAAGGAAGAGTTGAGCCGCTGCGCATTCAATCAGAAAAGGCGAAAAAATTTCTGGTTCTTGCACAGGAGCAGAAACAGCTTGAGGTTTCTCTTTGGGTGCATCAGTCTGATTCACTCCGAAAAAGACTTGATGCGCTGTCCGATGAGCTTCTTGAAGCTAAGGCTCAATATGAAAACATTGAAAGAGAGCTTAATGATGCTGAGATAAAGATACAAGACGGCTATAGACGCTTGCAGGAAAGCAGCATCCGGATAGAATCGCTTCGTGAGGAGATACGAAGAGCGGATGAGGAGGCATCGCAGCTTACTGCGGCGCTGGCGGTTTGTGAAAACGATGTGGAGCATGCTCTTGTAAATTCAGGAATACTTGAAGCTCAGGCAAAAGAAATATCAGGTCAGTCTGATACGGCTGTGAAATATATAAGCGAGCTTCTTGCACGTGAAGAGAAGCTTCACAGGCAGGAGATAACACTTCGTGTTGAATCAGAGCAGCTGCAGCATGATTGGGAAAGATTGGAGGAAAAGTCTGCAAAACTTGGTAAAGGCTTTGATGAAACAGGTCAAAAGTTGCAAGCTCTTTATGTAAAGCAGGGGCAGTGTCGTATAAAAAGTGAGACACTTATACGGCAGCACGAGGAGTATAATGCACAGCTTACTACAGGCAGTATGCGTATGGCAGCCATTGCGGAGGAAAAGAAAAACCAGGAGGAGCAGACAAAAAGATGGGAAATTGATTTAAAAAATGCCAAGACAGGCTTGCTGAAGCTAAGAGAAAGCTTTGAGCAGCAGCAGGAGCTGTGCGGCAATGTTCTCCGGCAGACAGATGCGCTTAAAACCGAAGGAAATCAGATAGCATTTTCTATACGTGAAAAGCAGCAGCGTAAGAAGCTTCTTATAGATATGGAGCATAACATGGAGGGCTTTGCAGGCAGTGTAAAGGCAATTTTGCGTGCAGACGGCGGAAAGCCGGCAGGAGTTCACGGAACAGTCGCACAGTGCATTGAAACGGACAAAAGATGCGGAATTGCTATTGAAACAGCTCTTGGCGGTTCAATGCAGAATCTCATAGTAGACGATGAGTCAGCCGCTAAGAAATGGATCGGATTTCTTGCGCAGCATCGTGCAGGACGAGCCACGTTTTTACCTGTCACATCTGTTCGTGGCAAGGCTATGGAGGAGTACGGTCTTGAAAACGAACCCGGTTTTGTTGACTATGCCTATAAGCTTGTCAGATATTCTCCTGTTCATGAGGGAATAGTCCGTTCGCTTCTTGGTAGGATCGTTGTTGCAGAGAATCTGGACTTCGCTTCGAATATTGCAAAAAAATACGGCTACAGATTCAGAATAGTTACTCTTGATGGTCAAGTCGTCAATGCAGGCGGATCGTTTACCGGCGGTTCTGCGCAGAGAAGCGGCGGTATGCTCACAAGAAAGACAGAGATAAACTTTCTTGTTAAGGAGATAGAAGAGCTTAATAAACGTCGAGAGGAAAATGCACAGAAGCTTTCCGAGGCGGAAAAGTCAACTGAACAGATGCAGGAGACTATAGAAAGGCTACGCTGCGAGTGTATGACCGCAGAGTCAGATCAGCTTCGTGCAAAGGCAGAGTATGACAAGCAAAAGTATCTGCTGGAGCAGATCGTTATAAGGCAATCTGAGCTGGAGAAGCAATATATAGAGCTGAGCGAAAAGGCTGCTGCTGCTAAGAGTGAATATGAAATTATTGTTAAAGAGCTTTCAGAAGTAGAAACGCAGATAAATACAGCCCAGCTTAATATGGAAGAAACTCAAGGCAAACGTGACAGCCTCAGGAGCGAGCAGAGTACATTAGCTGAAAAACGAGCGCAGATGCGCATTCAGACGGCGGCTCTTGAAAAGGATATGGACGCATTGCACAGAGATCTTAGCAGTGCAGAAGATCGGCAGAAAACAGCCAAGGAAAGAGCTATCCGTATAAGGGACGAGCTTTCTGCCAATCATAAGCTTATTGCTGACAAAAGAGCAGAAGCAGACAACGCAAGGCGCAGAATTGGAAAACTTGAAGAAAAACGTACAAAGGCATCACAGGAAGTGCAGCAGTGGATAAAAACCCACGATGCAGAGCAGCAGCTTATACGTCAAGTGCAGGACGGAATGAAAGCGACAAATGCCGCAAAGGAAAAGTATGCAGGCATTGTAACACGTCTGGAAGAGAGAAAGATCTCATTTCAGAGCGAATATGACAATATCATACGTCGGCTTCTTGAACAGTACGAGCTTACACGCACCGAGGCAGCTGCAATTGCCAAGCCGCTTGAGGATGTTTCAGCATCTCAGCGTGATCTTTCGTCATTAAAGGGAAGGATACGCAGTCTTGGCAGTGTAAATGTTGCGGCTATTGAAGAATACAAGGAGGTTTCAGAACGCTGGAGATTCCTCACGGCACAGATGAAGGATGCGGAAAATGCAAAGAGCGAGCTGCTTAAACTTATCTCAGACCTTACTGAGGAAATGCAGCGTATATTCTCAGAAAGCTTTGCAGAGATAAACAGAAATTTCAAGGAGATATTTGTTGATCTGTTTGGCGGAGGAGAGGCCGATCTCACACTTTCAGATCCTGATAATGTCCTTGAATCCGGAATAGATATACACGTAGCGCCGCCTGGAAAGGTCATTAAAAATCTTATATCTCTTTCAGGCGGAGAACAGTCATTTGTTGCTATTGCGATCTATTTTGCGATACTCAGGCTTCGTCCGTCGCCATTTTGTATTCTTGACGAGATAGATGCTGCTCTTGACGAGGGAAATGTCCGCAAGTATGCACAGTATCTTCATCATTTTACAAATACTACTCAGTTTATTCTTGTAACTCACAGAAGAAGTGCTATGGAAGAGGCAAAGGTGCTGTATGGTGTCACGATGCAGGAAAGCGGAGTATCTAAGCTTTTGCGTATGGAGCAGGACGAATTTGAAGCGGAAACATCATAACTGACAGAAGGGAAGTATATTTATGGCTTTTTTTAATAAGAAGAATAAAAAGGAAAAGAAAGGCTTTTTCAGCAGAAGAAAGCACGAGTTTGAAGAAGAAAAGGAAGAATTGTCAGAGGATATAGCAGAGAAGGGGTCTGCGCCGTCTGGAGACATAGAAGAAGCGATATCTGAGCGTGAGCAGGCAGTATTGGAGGAAGAGCTGCGTCGCCGTACAGAAGCAGAGGAGGCAGCTAAAAAAGAACGTGAGGCAGCCATTGCCCTTGCAGCAGAGGCAGCACAGCTTGCAGCGCTTACTCAGGATGTTGAAGAAATGAAAGAAATCTATGAGGAGGAAGAAGATAAAAAAGAGGAAGAAGAGATACCTGAAGCAGAGACTGTTTCAGTGGAAGTATCTGAGCAGCCTGAAGAGGAAATCAGAAGCGAGAAAAAGAGTATTTTCTCAAAGATCCGTGAGGGACTGAGAAAGACAAAGGAATCTATGATGCTTAGAATACAAAATGTTCTGAGCAGCTTTACTAAAATTGATGAAGATCTTTTTGATGAGCTTCTTGAAACCATGATAATGGGCGATATGGGAGTAGAGACTTCTGAGGCTATATGTAATGCACTGAGAAAACGCATAAAGGAAAGAGGCATAACAGATCCGAGCGATATAATGTCGCTTATTCAGGAGATAATAAGCGAAATGCTTGGTGAGGATAAAAGTCTGGAGCTGACAACAAAGCCGTCTGTTATCATGGTTATAGGCGTAAACGGTGCCGGCAAGACTACAACTATCGGTAAGCTCTGTCATCAGCTTAAAGCGGACGGCAAGAAGGTTATAGTTGCAGCTGCTGATACATTCCGTGCGGCAGCTATAGACCAGCTGGAGGTATGGACACAGCGCAGCGGTGTAGAGCTTGTAAAACACGCAGAGGGTTCAGATCCGGGAGCTGTCGTATACGATGCCATAGATGCAGCAAAGGCAAGAGGATGCGATGTACTTATATGCGATACAGCAGGCAGACTTCACAATAAGAAGAATCTCATGCAGGAGCTTGCTAAAATAAACAGGATAATTTCAACAAGAGCAGAAGGATGCGCTGTGGAGACACTTCTGGTCCTAGATGCTACTACAGGTCAAAACGCAGTTAATCAGGCAAGACTTTTCAAGGAAACAGCTGATATAAGCGGAATAGTTCTTACAAAGCTTGACGGCACTGCAAAGGGCGGCATTATCGTTTCAATAAAGAATGAGCTTGATATTCCTGTAAAGCTTATCGGAGTCGGCGAAAAGATAGACGATCTTCAGCCGTTTTGTGCAGAGGACTTTGTAAATGCTCTCTTTGAAAAGGAGGAACGCTGATAATGCGTGTGATACTTGCTTCAAATAACAAAAACAAGCTTCGTGAAATGGCGCAGATACTTCTGCCCTTTGGCATGGAGGTAATATCTCAGCGTGATGCAGGCGCAGATTTCGAGGTAGAGGAAAACGGTACTACATTCAGAGAAAATGCCGAAATAAAGGCAGCTGCTGTATATTACAAGCTTAAAATGCCTGTTATAGCAGATGACAGCGGACTTGTTGTTGATGCACTAAGCGGTGCCCCAGGCGTATATTCGCACAGATTTGCAGGTGAAAATGCAAGCGACAGGGATCGTTCTCTAAAGGTTTTGAGCGAGCTTATTAATGTTCCAAAGGATAAACGCACAGCAAGGTTTATATGCGAGATATGCTATATTGATGAAAACGGAGAAAAACATTTTTTCACAGGTCGTTGCGAGGGAATCATAGGCACAGAGGAACGAGGCGAAAATGGCTTTGGATATGATCCTATCTTCTGCGTTGGTGACAGAACTCTTGCAGAAATGACAGATGATGAGAAGAATGAGATAAGTCACAGAGGAAATGCACTGAGACTTTTGAGTAAATATTTAAAGGAGAAAGAAATATATGCTGACAAGTAAGCAGAGAGCAAAGTTGAGAGGCATTGCAAGCACATATGAGACAATTTTTCAGATAGGAAAGAGCGGTATCGGAGATACACTGGTACAGCAGGTTATGGACGCACTTAAAAAGCGTGAGCTTATAAAGCTGCACGTACTTGATAACTGCGAATATGATGCAAAAGAGGCATCAGTTATTCTTGCAGAGCGTTCAAAGTCTGAGATAGTGCAGGTTATAGGAAACAGATTCGTTCTGTATAAGCGAAATCCACAGGATCCGGTCATAGATCTGAAGTGAAAAGGATAGGCATATATGGCGGAAGCTTTGATCCGGTACATAACGGACATATTCATCTTGCAAAAACTTCGCTTGAATGTTTTTCTCTTGATGAGGTGATATTTGTACCGGCAAGAATTTCTCCGTTCAAGCAGAACAAAAATGATGTAGCACCTGATGCAGATCGTGTTGCTATGCTAAGGCTTGCACTTGATGGTGAGATTGATATGAGCGTAAGCGATTATGAACTTATGCAGGAAAATGTGAGCTATACGATATATACCATGCGCCATATGAAAAAGCTCTATGCAGATGATACACTTATATTACTTATGGGAAGCGACAGTCTTATGAGCTTTCAAAGATGGTACTGCTGGCAGGAAATTATAAGTATTGCAGAGCTTGGGTGTATATCGAGGAATTATGGAGACATTGAAGAGCTTGCAAGGCAGAGAGAGTATCTTTCTGAATACGGGACAGTTCGTCTATCGTGTGAGAATATATTTCCTGTATCATCTACAGAGGTAAGGCAGCTTTTAAAAAAAGGTGAAGATTGTTCTTGCTATTTGCCGGAAAATGTAGTACAATATATTGTAAAGAATAAATTGTATGAATATAGGAGGCTGTAATATGTATGATGTGAAGTCGATGCAGAGATTTTTAAAGGAGCGCCTTTCACGGGAGAGATACACTCATACAATGAACGTTGCAAAGGAATGCAAACGTCTTGCCAAGATTTTTGGAGAAGATCCGGACAGAGCTTATTTCGCAGGAATGGTTCACGATATCTGTAAGGAAGATCCAAAAGAGCAGCAGTATGAATGGGCTGTTAAAAGCAATATGGGATTTTGTGCTGAAGAGGCTCGTTCGTGGAAGGTCTGGCACGGAGTTGCAGGAGCTTATTTTCTGAAAACGCAGTTTGGCGTTTGCGATGAAGATATTCTTAATGCTGTGAGATTTCATACTATCGGAAGAAAGAATATGTCCTGCCTTGAAAAAATAGTGTATCTTGGAGATATGACTTCGGAGGAACGTGATTACAGCGGCGTTGATATTATGAGAAAAGTATGCTCACAGAATATTGACAAGGGTATGCTGTACGCACTGCGTTATTCTATGAGAAAGCAGCTTAAACGCTGTGCGGTCATTCCGCATTATACAATGGAAGCCTATAATGAATATACTGTTATGTTTCCTGACGACACATATCATATCTGAGAACTGTCATTTGAGGTGAATAAAAAATGGGAAATAAGAAAAGAAAGAACAGCATAGAAGAGGAAAAAACAAGAAAATTTTTAAATCTGAAAAAAATACCGAAAAATATCACTAATAGTAAAAGAAAAGAAAAGCTTATAAACATTGGTTTGAAGACTATATCCGTTTTAGTGAGTGCAGCTATTATAATTGTACTGGGAGTGAATCTGCCCATTTTGTCATATCGTACAGTCAGCGGCAATGAGGTCACTGTTGAACAGATATCATATCTTGATTCTATAAAACGTGCTCAGCCGGCGATACTTCAGGAGGGCAAGCTTGAAAAGCCTGCGCCTGAGGATACTGAGAAGCTTAATCTGAAGCCTGAGATCGATCCTGAAACTATAAATGACGGGCTTAATCTTAACCAGATAGTCGAGGGACAGTATACACTTTTGTTTATGGGGATGGATGAAAGCGGACGTCTTGCAGATGTAAACTGGCTTTTCCAGTTTGATCTGTTTGCAGGCACAATGAATGTTTTGCAGATCCCGAGAGACTGCTATATGCCTGATTATGCGAACCGTTCTACAAATAAATTTAATAGTGTATATGCATCTGGACAGCAGGAAGGTGTTACGCCTCTTCAAAGAGCTGTAAACTGTATAGAGGAAAGCTTCTGTGTAGTTATTGACTGTTATGTAAAGCTTGACTGCGCAAATATAAAACATATTGTTGATGAGGTCGGCGGTATTCCGATAACCTTGCCTGAGAGGATCATGTACGAGGCTGATAAGATACTTCCGGCAGGCGAGCAGGTTCTGACAGGACAACAATCTGAATGGTTTATACGTTTCAGAAGAGAATACGATGAGGGCGATATAGGCCGTGTAAAGGCTCAGAGAATTTTCCTTGCAGCTGCTATGGAAAAGCTTATCGGTATGGGACAGACAAAGCTTATGTCCTCTATGGAGAAAATATATGAAAACGAGTGGATCGCCACAGATCTTTCTCTTGCTGAAATGAGTATGCTGGCAGACTTTGCATCAAAGAGACTTACTCTGGACAGCGTTAATATCTATATGGTTCCCGGTGAAGGAGCTATGTACGGTGGACAATCTATCTATTCTATTCATAAGGGCGAGACTATAGATATAATAAACGAGTATTTCAGACCATATCAGAATCAGGTATATCCTGAGGAAAGCACGATCGTAGAGGCAGTTCCTGAAGGACAGTATTTAATCAAAGCTGATAATGGCAGCAAGGAAAGTCTTGACGATATAAGCAGCGGAAATACCAAGGACGGAAGACAGAATATATACAGCCGTAATGATTGAAAGGAGTAAAAATTAAATGACAGAAAAAAACAATGCACTTGAAGCAATAGTAAAGGCTCTTGACAGTAAGAGAGCCGAGGATATAGAGGTTATTGGCATAGGTGAGCTTACTATTCTGGGAGATTATTTTGTAATTGCAAATGGTACAAGCACTACGCATACACGTACACTTGCAGATGAGGTTGAATACAAGCTTTCAGAAATGGGTATTGAGCCTATCCACCGTGAGGGAAGAGGCAATGGTTCGAGTTGGATAGTGCTTGACTACGGCGATATTATAGTACACGTTTTTTATAAGGAAGCAAGAGATTTCTATAAGCTTGAACGTATGTGGGCAGACGGAGAACATGTTGATATTTCCGGCTGGGTCAAAAAGGATTGACAGGAGGTGTAAAAGTAATGAGCAGCACAGGAAAAAATATTTCAATTGCAGTTGGTGTTTATGTTATCATTAAAGCTCTGCTTAATCTGATACTCGGATTTTCATTTGTCAATGTGCTGATGCTTGTAGTAGCAGGAGTTATTTTTGTACTGCTTTATAAGCGTATGCCGTATTGCAATTATATAGTAGCAGTTTATCTGGCACTTGTGTTTATTGCACACTTCTGGACCAATATTACAAATCTCAGCAATGGATTTGTATATTGGATATACCTTGCAGAAGGAATACTTGACCTTCTGGCAGGCGCACTTCTTGCCTTTAATAAGGATGTAAAGGCTTATTTTAGCAATAATTAAAATTTGATATAAAGGATGAATAACCATGAGTAAGTATGATTTTACTGCCATTGAGAGTAAGTGGCAAAAATATTGGGAGAAGCATAATTCTTTTCGTGCAGGAACAGACTACAGCAAGCCTAAGTTTTATGCGCTTGTAGAATTTCCGTATCCGTCAGGTCAGGGACTGCATATCGGACATCCACGTCCGTATACGGCTATGGATATAGTTTCCAGAAAACGCCGTTTAGAGGGATACAATGTACTTTTCCCTATGGGTTGGGATGCATTTGGTCTGCCGACTGAAAATTTTGCTATCAAGAATAAGATACATCCCGCTATCGTTACTAAGAATAACGTAGCACGTTTCAAGGGACAGCTTCAGTCACTTGGTCTTTCCTTTGACTGGGAGAGAGAAATAAACACTACAGATCCTAATTACTTCCACTGGACACAGTGGATATTCCTCCAGATGTTTAAGAAGGGTCTTGCATACAAGAAAGAAATGGCTGTAAACTGGTGTACATCTTGTAAGGTAGTTCTTGCAAATGAAGAGGTAGTAGGCGGAGTGTGTGAACGCTGTGGCGGCGAGGTAGTACGTAAGGTAAAGTCACAGTGGATGCTCAAGATCACTGAATATGCCCAGAGACTTCTTGACGATCTTGATGAGGTAAATTACCTTGAAAGAATCAAGGCTACACAGCGCAATTGGATAGGACGTTCAACAGGCGCAGAGGTCGACTTTACAACTACAGCAGGAGATACTCTGAGAATATACACTACTCGTCCCGATACACTTTTTGGTGCAACATATATGGTAATGTCTCCTGAACATCCGCTTATTGAAAAGTGGAGCGGCAGTCTTAAAAATATGGACGAGATACGTGCATATCAGGAAAAGGCTTCAAGAAAGTCTGACTTTGAGAGAACAGAAATGGCAAAGGAAAAGACAGGTGTTCGTCTGGATGGAGTTTGCGGCATAAATCCTGTAAATGGCAATGAGATACCGATATTCCTGTCAGACTATGTACTCATGAGCTATGGTACAGGTGCTATTATGGCAGTTCCTGCACATGATACAAGAGACTATGACTTCGCAAAGGTATTTGATTTGCCGATTATCGAAGTTGTAAAGGGCGGAGATGTTACAAAGGAAGCCTTTACAGACTGCGAAACAGGCATTATGACAAACAGTGATTTTCTTGATGGACTTACAGTAGAAGAGGCAAAGGTGAAAATCAAGGAGTGGCTCGAAGAAAATGGAAAGGGCGAAAGCAAGGTAAATTATAAGCTCCGTGACTGGGTATTCTCACGTCAGAGATATTGGGGCGAGCCTATCCCGATAGTACATTGTGATAAGTGCGGCTATGTTGCACTTCCTGAAAGCGAGCTTCCGCTTACACTTCCGGATGTTGACAGCTATATGCCTACTGACAATGGTGAAAGTCCGCTGTCTACGCTGGAAAGCTTCATAAATACTACCTGTCCTCAGTGCGGCTGTGCTGCAAAAAGAGAGACAGATACAATGCCGCAGTGGGCAGGTTCATCATGGTACTATCTGCGTTACTGCGATCCGACGAATGACAAGGAGCTTGCTTCAAAGGAGGCTCTTGATTACTGGATGCCTGTTGACTGGTATAATGGCGGTATGGAGCATACAACTTTGCATCTGCTGTATTCACGTTTCTGGCATAAGTTCCTCTTTGATCTTGGAAAGGTGAGCACTAAGGAACCGTATATGCGCCGTACATCACACGGTATGATTCTTGGTGAGGACGGTCAGAAGATGTCTAAATCCCGCGGCAATGTTATAAATCCTGATGATGTTGTTGCAAATTACGGTGCAGATACACTGCGTCTATATGAAATGTTTGTGGGCGACTTTGAAAAGACAGCGCCATGGAGTACATCAAGTATAAAGGGATGTAAGAGATTCCTCGACCGAGTATGGGCACTTCAGGACGTTCTCACAGACGGCAGTGAGTACCGTGAAGAGATAAAGTCCAAGATGCACAAGACGATCAAGAAGGTTTCTGATGATATAGAGAATCTTAAATTTAATACAGCAATTGCTGCCATGATGGAGCTTCTTAATGACATCGCAGCAACGGGCAGTGTGAATAAGGCTGAGCTTGATACACTTCTCAGACTTCTCAATCCATTTGCACCTCATATTACAGAGGAAATGTATGAAAAAAATTGCGGTGGTATTCTCAGTGAGCAGTTATGGCCTTCATATGATGAATCGCTTTGCATAGATCAGACCGTTGAAATTGTAGTTCAGATAAACGGCAAAGTAAAGACAAAAATCATGATTCCTGTATCGGCTGAAAAGGACGCAGTTCTTAATATGGCAGCATCAGAACCTAAGATCGCCGAGGCTCTTGAGGGCAAGAATCTGCTGAAAAAGATATATGTTCCAAATAAACTGGTTAATTTTGTAGCAAAATAACAAAAATGTCATAATGTGAAAAAACATCTTGACAAGGCTATTGAAACATGGTACAATATAATATAACTTAATGAATGCAAGCTATATGAGAAACAGAGAGAGAAGTATCCCGAAAGTCATAAAAAGACAGATTCGGTGGTATAGGTCGGAAAAGAGTCAATTCTCTGATCTGATCAGCCTCTGCCGTGGCGGCAAAGGGAGGGAAATGTAAGTGGCAGAAGTTCGTGTTGGCAAAAATGAATCTCTGGATACAGCGCTCAAGCGTTTTAAGAGATCATGTGCTAAGGACGGCGTGATTGCTGAAGTTCGGAAAAGAGAACACTACGAAAAGCCTTCAGTAAAGCGTAAGAAGAAGTCTGAGGCTGCTCGTAAGCGCAAGTATTGATATAATCTGCGATACAGCATGGCGGACGCACTGAAGAGTGCGTCCGTTTTTATTTATAATGCAGCGCAGGAAGGAGACGCAGTATGCTGTTTGATATTACGATAGCCCTTGATACAATATGCAGCCTGTCCCCGGAGCTTCTGAAAAAACATGATATAGGCGGTTTGCTTTTAGATCTTGATAATACTCTTACTACACACGACAATCCTGTACCTGCCAAAGGTGTGCCTGAATGGATAGAGAAGATGAAAAAGAGCGGCATAAAAATGTGTATCGTATCGAATAATCATCCTCCTAGAGTAAAGCCTTTTGCGGATGCAATGGGACTGGATTTCGTATGCGAAGGGAAAAAACCGCTGTCAAAGGGCTTTAGAGAAGCAAAGGCAAGAATGGGACTTCCGTGGGAGCGCCTTGCAGTAGTCGGAGATCAGATTTTTACAGATATACTGGGTGCAAAGCTCAAAAGATTGAAATGCGTTTTTGTATTTCCTATAGAGCATGAAAAAACACGATTCTTTAAATTTAAAAGGAAGATGGAAAAGCCGTTTCTTCCTAAAAATCTTACAAAAACTGATTAGAAAGGAAATTGATATATGAAAAGAATACTTGTAATACACGGACCTAATCTTAATCTTCTTGGCGAACGTGAGCCCGGAGTTTACGGCAGTACATCTTTTTCGCAGCTTAATACAATGATACAAGATCGTGGTGAGAAGCTTGGACTTGAATGCGAAATATTTCAGTCCAATCATGAGGGCGCTATTATTGACAGACTTCATGCTGCAAGAAAAAATTTCGACGGTGTTATTATAAATGCAGGAGCATATACACACTATAGCTATGCGATACATGATGCTATACATGATATACGCATTCCGGTTATTGAAGTGCACATCAGCAATATCCATGCAAGAGAAGGATTTCGCTCAAAGTCGGTTATAAGCCCTGTATGCAAGGGTACTATTGCAGGCTTTGGAATAAACAGCTATTTTCTTGCACTTTATGCGATGGCAGAGATGTAAGGTGATATTATGAAAAGCCGTATTGAAAGACTTATGGAAATGCTGCCGAAAGAGACAGATTGCGCTCTTATCAGTTCTGATATAAACAGGAGGTATTTTACCGGTATGCTCTCTTCTGCCGGAACGCTTCTTTGTTTCAGGGATGCAGCATATCTTATAATAGATTTCAGATATATTGAAAAGGCGAGGAATATTGCTCGTGACTGTACGGTTATTTTACAGGACGATCTTTATGCACAGATAAAAAAATTGCTTAGAAAGCACGGTGCAGTAAAGCTTTCTGTAGAAGCTATGGATTTTACACTTAGTAAGTTTGAGCAGCTTCGTGAAAATCTTGGTGATAGTATAGAGCTTGATGCTTCCAATACCCTGAGCCGTGCAGTTTATGCCTGCCGCATCGTAAAGTATCCTTTTGAAATAGAAAAGATAAAAAGTGCTCAGCAAATAGCAGAGGAAGCTTTTGATCATATTCTCGGATTTATACGTGAGGGCGTTACAGAACGTGAGATCCAGCTGGAACTTGATTTTAAAATGCTCCGGCTTGGCGCAGAAGAACTTTCATTTCCGACGATAGCGCTTACAGGTGCAGGTACATCAATGCCGCACGGAGTTCCGTCTGATGAGCGTAAGGTTTGTAATGGTGACTTTGTGCTGATGGACTACGGTGCTGTTGTAGACGGATATCACAGCGATATGACACGTACTGTTGCAGTAGGTGAGCCGTCTGAGGAAATGAAGAATGTGTACAATGTAGTTCTGAATGCTCAGGAAAAGGCTCTTCGTGAAGTAAGGGCAGGAATTACAGGACAGCAGCTGGACGGCATAGCAAGGCAGACCATTGCAGAAGCAGGCTTTGGAGAAAATTTTGGGCATTCGCTTGGGCATGGAGTTGGAATGGAGATACATGAATATCCCAATGCTGCACCACGGGCAGCGGCAGCTTTGCGTAATGGAAATGTTATAACAATAGAACCAGGAATATATATCGCTGGTAAGTTCGGTGTGAGAATAGAGGATTTCGTGCTTGTTACAGAAAATGGCTGCGAAAACTTCACTCATGCACCTAAAAATATGATTATTTTGTAGCGTTTAAGAAATTTTTCTGTAAATGGGTATTGCCAAAAGAGTTTTTTTGTAGTATAATAAAAATATATTATGTGTTTTCGTAAGCTGCGGTAAAAAATGCAGCGTGATATAAGCGGAAATACTGCATTAACGGAGGTTTAATTATGATTTCAGCAGGCGATTTCAGAAACGGTGTAACATTTGAGATGGATGGCAACGTTGTACAGGTTATCGAATTTCAGCACGTAAAGCCGGGTAAGGGTGCAGCCTTTGTCCGCACAAAGTATAAGAATGTTATCACAGGCGCTGTTGTAGAGCGTTCATTTAACCCTACAGATAAATACCCTACAGCTTATATTGAGCGTAAGGATATGCAGTATCTGTATAGCGAGGATGATCTGTATTATTTTATGGATATGGAAACTTATGAGCAGCTTCCTATTGATAAGTCCAAGCTGGGTGCATCATTTGCATTTGTAAAGGAAAATACAGAGGTCAAGGTTCTTTCTTATAAGGGTAATGTATTTGGCGTTGAGCCACCTTTCTTTGTAGAGCTTGAGGTTACTGAGACTGATCCGGGCTTTAAGGGCGATACTGCAACAAATGCAACAAAGCCTGCCAAACTTGAAACAGGCGCAGAGATCAAGGTTCCGCTGTTCATAGATCAAGGCGATGTTATTCGTATTGATACAAGAACAGGCGAATATATGGAACGTGCATAAGAATAAAGGCATATAAAAATTAAGAGGTGAGCAATATGAAGCTTAGCGAACAGATGTCCTATCTGCGTGGTCTTGTAGACGGTCTTGATGTTGATATGACTACTAAAGAAGGTAAGGTTCTGGGACAGATGATGGAGGTTCTTCAGTCAACTGTTCTTTATATAGATGATCTTCAGAATCAGGTAGATGAGCTTACTGAGCTTTGCGAGGATCTTGACAAGGATCTTGGCGAGGTTGAAGAATTCCTCCTTGACGAAGATGAAGATCTTGACCTTGATGAATACGAGGAATATGGTTTCGATGAAGATGAAGAAGTTTATGAAACCGTATGTCCTACCTGTGAAAATACTATCGTACTGGCAGATTCTGTTCTGGACGAAGGCTCTGTGAACTGCCCATGCTGCGGTGAGCTTCTGGAATTTGATTTTGACGATATCGTTATTGATGATTTTGAGGAATCTGAGGACGAAGAGTAAGGCGTGTATCTGCTTAGTGCAGAATAAAAAAATAAGCTGACAATACAGTCGGCTTATTTTTTTGCAAATAATAGATGGAAAATATGCGGATATACTTGTATTTCTGTATAGCATATGATATAATGAATAGTAATTGCTGCATTTGCGGCAATGTTAAATCTAAGAGAGGTGAAAACTGTGTTTCCGATTATAGAGAAAACAGTACTTAATCAGGATGTTGTGAAAATTAAGGTTTTCGCACCGCTGATTGCAAAAAAAGCTCTTCCCGGTCAGTTTATTATTTTTCGGGTGGACGAATACGGCGAAAGAGTTCCGCTGACAATTGCTGATTATGACAGAGAAGCTGGCAATATTACATTGATTTTCCAGCTTGTTGGTAATTCTACAAGAAGACTTGCAATGCTTGATGAAGGAGATGCTATTCTTGACCTTGTAGGTCCGCTTGGCGTGCCGACAGAGATACCGGAGGATGTGAAATCGGTATGCGTTATCGGCGGCGGCGTTGGCTGCGCTATAGCATATCCGCAGTCAAAGCACCTGTTTAATAGCGGTGTTGAGGTCGATGTTATTGCAGGATTCCGAAACAAGGATATAGTTATCCTTGAGGATGAATTCAAGGCTGCAAGCACGAATCTTTATCTTTGTACAGATGACGGCAGCTATGGCATTAAGGGCTTGGTAACCGCTGTTCTTCAGGAGAGAATTGATTCCGGCAAAAAGTATGACATGGTAATTGCAATAGGTCCTATCCCTATGATGAAGTTTGTCTGCAAAACAACTGAGCCTTATGCACTTAAAACCATTGTTTCACTAAATCCTATTATGATCGACGGAACCGGAATGTGCGGCGGCTGCCGTGTAACAGTAGGCGGAGAAATCAAGTATGCCTGCGTTGATGGACCTGATTTTGATGGGCATAAAGTAGACTTTGATGAACTTATGCGCAGAAATGGTACATATCGTGAACAGGAACATGAATGCCGTATGATGAAGCAGGCGGAGAAGTAAGAGGAAAGGAAGAGAACACAATGGCTAATATGGCTATGGAAAAGGTTCCGATGCCGGAACGTGACCCAAAGGAACGTGCCAAGTGCTTTGAAGAGGTGTCTACAGGCTATACGGCTGAAATGGCACAGGAAGAAGCAGCAAGATGTCTTGGATGTAAGGCTATGCCTTGCGTAAAGGGCTGCCCTGTAGGAGTTAGGATTCCGGATTTTATCGGAAAGATCGCAGCCGGTGATTTTGACGGCGCATATGATACTATTACAATGACAAATAGTCTCCCGGCTGTATGCGGACGTGTATGTCCGCAGGAAAGTCAGTGTGAGGGTAAGTGTGTTCGAGGCGTAAAGGGTCAGCCGGTCGGAATCGGCAGACTGGAACGCTTTGCAGCTGATCATGTACGCAATAACGGCGGTAAAAAAGCTGCAGCTGTTGCTTCAAATGGACATAAGGTTGCTGTAGTAGGCGGCGGTCCTGCCGGTCTTACTTGTGCCGGTGATCTTGCTAAGCTTGGATATGAGGTAACTATTTTTGAAGCATTTCAGGTGGCTGGCGGCGTACTTATGTATGGTATCCCTGAGTTCCGTCTTCCAAAGCAGATCGTTCAGGAGGAAATAAGCAGCCTTCAGGATATGGGTGTTGATATAAGAACAAACATGGTTATCGGAAAGGTGCTTTCTGTTGACGAACTTATGGAAGAAGGATATGAAGCTGTATTCGTAGGCTCAGGTGCAGGACTTCCAAGATTTATGGGTATTCCCGGCGAAGCACTCGTTGGCGTATGCTCTGCTAATGAATATCTTACAAGAATAAATCTTATGAAGGGCTACCTTGATGAATATGAAACTCCTGTTATCCGTTCAAAATCTGTTGCAGTTGTAGGCGGTGGAAACGTTGCTATGGACGCTGCAAGAAGCGCACTTAGAATGGGTGCAGAGCACGTATATATCGTGTACCGCCGTTCTGAGGCTGAAATGCCTGCCCGTGTGGAAGAAGTTCATCATGCAAAGGAAGAGGGCGTTGAGTTCCTTAACCTTAATAATCCTGTAGAGATAATAGGCGGAGAAAACGGCAGAGTATGCGGTATGAAGTGTATTCGTATGGAGCTGGGTGAGCCTGATGAAAGCGGCAGACGCAGACCTGTGGAGATTCCGGGAAGTGAGTACGTTCTGGATGTTGATACAGTTATTATGTCTATCGGTACATCGCCAAATCCTCTTATCCGTTCAACTACAAACGGGCTTGAGGCTAACCGCAGAGGCTGTCTGGTAGTTAATGAGGATACAATGGCTACTACAAAGGATGGCGTATATGCAGGCGGCGATGCTGTAACAGGTGCTGCTACTGTAATCCTTGCTATGGGTGCAGGAAAAAAGGCAGCTGCATCAATTGACGAGTACATAAGAAGCAAATAACATCTGATGCGGTAAGTTTGCCGCAACTGACAGAAAGGAATATTTCAATGAAAATGACTTT
>CAMWPG010000002.1 GCA_947176075.1 uncultured Ruminococcus sp.
ATTATACTGTTTTAATATCTATTTTTATATAATAAATGTCAAGAGTAATTTGATGTTTATTATAAGTTTATAAAAGGAGCAAAGACAGAAATATAACCCGAAAAGAGCTTTGCTTACTCTTTTCGGGTTTTTATTGATTATTTTTTAGAGTTGTTTTTTACTTTTAGTAAACGATATCCAGCAGATTTTATAGCTTTTTTGAGAGCAGAATCATCTATATCACTGCAAAACGTTACAAGAGCAGTTCCACTTTTATGATCGGGAACGGCTTTTTGCACCTCAGGCAGCTTTTCCAGCGTATCTTTCACTCTTGCTTCACAATGGGCACACATCATTCCCTTTATTTTTAGAATCTTTACAATAGTATCTACATTTTCTTTATTATCATAAAGAGGTTTTTTTGATGTCAAATTTTTATATTTTCGGTCATGCTTACTGTTATTTATATTTTTAAGGTTAAGCCTGAGAGCATTTGTGATTACGCAAAAGCTTGACAGGCTCATAGCAGCAGCGCCGAACATAGGACTGAGCTGCCATCCGAATATCGGTATCCATATACCAGCTGCAAGAGGTATGCCAATTATATTATAAATAAATGCCCAGAAGAGATTCTCGTGGATATTTCTAAGAACAGCTCTGCTTAGTCGTACAGCTTTTGGAACATCAGAAAGCCTGCTGTTCATAAGAACAACATCTGCAGCATCAATTGCTATGTCAGTGCCGGCACCTATTGCCATGCCTATATCTGCACGAGTAAGAGATGGAGCATCGTTTATTCCGTCACCGACCATTATAGTCTTACCCTTGATACGCAGTTTATTTATAACAACTTCCTTGCCATCAGGACGCAATTCTGCTGCGACCTCATCTACTCCGCATTCTTTTGCGATTGCAGCTGCTGTATGTTTGTGATCTCCTGTGAGCATAACCACATGAAATCCCATATTTTTAAGCTCTCTTATTGCTGCCGTACTTTCATCCTTAATAATATCCGCCACGGCAATTATACCGAGAAATACCTTGCCTTCAGCAAAAAACAGAGGTGTCTTTCCGCTTTCTGCAAGCCTGAGTGAAACGGATATCATTTCTTCCGGTATCGAAGAATAATTTTTTATAAAGCTTTCGTTTCCGCCAACCAATATTTTATCTCCTGAGTATCCTGAAAGTCCGTTACCCGGATATACTTTGAAATCCGATATGCTGTCAGCTTCAATGGCATTTTCTTTAGCATAGCTTGTAATTGCCTTAGCGATAGGATGTTCGCTTTTTGCTTCAAGAGAAACAGCAATTTTTGTAAGCTCTTTTTCGGTTATGTCTCCATAGGTTATAATATCTGTTACAGACGGTTTTCCTTTTGTTATCGTCCCTGTTTTATCAAGCGCTATTATTCCGGTGTGTCCTGTATGCTCAAGTGCAGAAGCTGTTTTAAAAAGTATACCGTTTTTTGCACCAATTCCGCTTCCTACCATAATAGCAACAGGAGTAGCTAACCCGAGTGCGCATGGACAGCTTATTACGAGAACTGATATAGCTCTTGCCAGTGCAAAGCCATAGGACTGACCGCAAAGCAGCCATACTATAAAAGTAACAGCGGCAATTGCAATAACTGTAGGAACGAATATACTCGATACACTGTCAGCTGCTTTTGCAATGGGAGCTTTTGAAGAGGCAGCATCGCTTACCATACGTATTATCTGAGACAAAGCAGTATCTTCGCCGATACGTACAGCTCTGCACCTTATAAAACCTGACTGGTTTATCGTAGCGGCGGATACATTGTCGCCAATGACCTTATCTACGGGAATGCTTTCACCGGTAAGAGTAGATTCATCTACTGCACTTATGCCATCCAAAACGATACCATCTACAGGAATACTTTCACCGGGACGTACTGTGAAAATATCACCGATCTTTACATCTTCTGCCGGCACGGTAACTTCTTTTCCGTCTTTGATTATAGTTGCAGTTTTCGGCGCAAGTTGCATGAGCTTTTTTATAGCATCGGTGGTTCTGCCCTTGGAATATGCTTCAAGCAGTTTGCCTACTGTTATGAGAGTTAGTATCATAGCGGCAGATTCAAAATAGAAATCATGAAGATAATGCATAGCAGCTTCTGTTCCTTTTTTTAATGCATCATCTGCCATGTTATAAAGCACGAAAAGACTGTATCCGAATGAAGCTCCTGAGCCTATTGCAACGAGAGTATCCATGTTTGGAGCAAGTCTGATTATTCCCTTGAATCCGCTTATGAAGAATTTTTTGTTTATTATCATAATTATTATAGTAAGCAGTAATTCTGTTATGCCTGTAGACAGAGGATTAGTGCTGAGGAAGTCAGGCATCCACCAGTTCCACATAACTCCTCCCATAGAGATGTACATGAGTATCATAAGAAAGAATACAGAGCTGAAAAGTCTTTTTTTCATTTTTGATAATTCATTGTTTTCTGGAGCAGCTTTTTCGCTGTTAGAATTTTTCATTTTGCCTTTGACAGCAGCGCCATATCCTGCATCTGATACAGCTTTTATAATGACAGAATCAGGTACATTTCCTTCTACGATCATAGAATTTGTAAGCAGATTTACAGAACAGCCGGTAACACCGTTTATACGACTTACAGCTTTTTCTACACGATTACTGCAAGCCGCACAGCTCATTCCGGTAACATCAAATTGTCTCATATATACCTCCAACTATTTCATAAGCTTTTGAAGTGTTACGACAAGCTCGTCAATGACCTCATCTTTGCCGTCTCTTATATCATGCGCAACACAGGTTCTTATATGATTTGCCAAAAGTTCTTTATTAAAAGAATTAAGTGCGGCATTTGCAGCAGAGGACTGTATAAGAATATCAGTGCAATATGCGTTATTTTCCAGCATTTTCTTTATGCCTCGAATTTGCCCCTCTATTCTGCTTAGTCTGTTTAAAAGAGCGGAAAGCTCATTTTCAGAGCGTTCTTTTGTTTTTTTGCAGCAGCAATCTTTGTTTTCCATAATTTACCTCCTGATGCGAAAATTCGCATGTTTTATGCTTTTATACATATCACATATCATAATTATATACCCTATAGGGGTATTTGTCAAGAGCTTTTAAAAGACTGCTTATCAAAGCGGAAGAAGATGCTACTATTTCCAAAAGATTTATTCTGTTTTTGAGTCATAAATCGTAGGTATTCCCTTGACAATGTAAGAGAAATATGATAATATCAAAAAAGCAGATTATATTTTAGGCAACACTGCACAAAGAACGCCTGACGGCTTTGTACCGAATATGTTTGCGCTTTTTCGTTATCTTACATAAAAACTCTGACTGCGCATTTCATGCATAAGCTTTGTACGGTGTTGCCTTAAAGATTTATTTCCAATTTTCATAAAATTGTATTGAATAATTTGTTTTAATGTGATATTATATACGTGTTTATAATAGGAGGGATCATGATAATGAATAGTATGTCTGATGGCGTTATGACATCCATTGTTTATGAAAAAGGTGACAGTACAAGGCTTGGAGCGACAGTATGTACTAATAAAGATGGAGTAGAGGGTGTGAACTTTGCAGTTTATAGTGAACACGCTGTTTCATGCTCACTTGTGCTTTTTAGAATAGGTGAAAAATTGCCGTTTGCTGAGATATATCTGAATAATATGAAGGACGAAAATGTCTACTCTGTATTTGTCCGTGGCCTTGAGTACGAAAAAATTGAATACGGATTCAGATTTAGCGGCGATTATGATAAGGTAAAGCAGCTGCGTTATCAGCCTGGAATTGTTCTTCTTGATCCATATGCAAAAGCAGTTTCAGGCAGAAATAGCTGGTGCAGTGAAATAGATCCTCAGCGTGCGGGAAAGTTTCGAGGAAGAATAATAAAGGATGATTTTGACTGGGAAGGCGATACATATCCTGATATTTCAATTGGTGATCTTATTATTTATGAGGCTCATGTCCGCAGCATGACTATGCATCCATCATCAGGTGCTTTGAATCCAGGAACATTTGCCGGTCTTATTGAGAAAATACCATATATAAAGTCGCTTGGCGTAAACTGCGTTGAGCTTTTGCCCATATTTGAATTTGATGAAATGGAATTTAATCGTTTCTTTAATCAGAAAAGGATACTTAATTACTGGGGTTACAGTACACTCAATTTCTTTTCGCCAAAGGCTGGATATGCTGCAAGTGGTATTGAGGGCAGACAAACAGAAGAATTCAAGGAAATGGTGAAAGCATTCCATTCTGCCGGAATAAAAGTGATACTCGATGTAGTATATAATCACACTGCTGAGGGTGAAGAAAAGGAAAGATGCTACTCATTTCAAGGTATCGATCAGGAGGTCTATTATATAAGTCAGCCTGACGGATTTAATACAAATTATTCCGGATGCGGCAATACATTTAAATGCAATCATCCTGTTGTACAGCAGTTTATTATTGACAGTCTGCGCTATTGGCATAATGACTGCCATGTTGATGGATTCCGTTTTGATCTTGCGCCTATGCTTGTAAGAGGTACGGATGGTGTGCCGGATTGGGAAGAGCCTCTTGCAAAGCTGATAGCTAATGATGAAATGCTTAAAGATGCTATCATCATTGCCGAGCCATGGGATGCAGCAGGACTTTATTTGACCGGAAGATTCCATGTCTGGGGCAGATGGTCTGAGTGGAATGATAAGTATCGTGATTCAATGCGGCAGTTTATAAATGGTAATTCGGAGTATGCACCTGACTTTATGTCAAGATTTGCAGGTTCTGAGGATATGTATTCTCAGTGTGGGGCAAATGGTTCTGTAAACTTTATAACCTGTCATGACGGATTTACTATGTATGATCTTGTTTCATATAATGAAAAGCATAATGAAAGCAACGGCGAACAGAATCGTGACGGAAACAACTGGAATATAAGCTACAATAATGGCTGGGAAGGCTATACAGATGATCCTCATATATGTCATATACGCAGAAGAAAGATAAAAAGTCTTTTTGCACTTCTGCTGACAAGCCGTGGTATTCCTATGATGTATGCCGGAGATGAGATATGCAATACGCAAAGCGGAAATAATAATGCATATTGTCAGGACAGCGAGATATCATGGATAGATTGGAGTCAGCTTGAAAAGGAGACATCAGTTTTTGAATTTGTAAAAAACATGATTGCTTTTAGAAAAGCACATCCTGTTCTGAGAAATATTGCCTATGAAAAGGAAGTGAACGGTACTGGATATCCTGAGCTTTCATTTCGATATCCAGGAGGTACTGAGGCATTTCCTGATAAAAAATCTCACTGCATAGCTGCACTATATGCTGAAGATCATGAAAAATACGGCACACCTGAGGATACGTTTATATACGTTGTATGTAATGTGTATGAAAAGGATATAGCATTTCTTCTGCCTGATACTGATAAGATCGAATGGACTGTATTTGACGACAGCAGTACAAGAAATCGTTTTGGAGATAAGCCTGATAATACAGTTGAGGCAGAACCATATGCAGTTGTCATACTTACCGGTAAGCGCCGTGACAATGAAACCCTTGCAGAACAGCAGTAAGCCTTATTATGTGTATATTCTCCGATGTTGTGATAATTCTCTTTACATAGGTATAACGTCTGACATGGAACGGAGAATGAAAGCACACTTAGGAAAGATAAAGGGCGGTGCACGTTATACTAAAAGTCATCCTGTTGAAAAAATTGAGGCTGTGTGGAGAACAGAAGGAAAATCGGCAGCACTTCGTGCAGAGATCGCCTTGAAAAGGCTGCCAAGATGTAAAAAGTTGATGCTTATATCTGAACCGTATGAGATAAAGAATAAGTATTTGACGAGTATGCAGGAATTTGATTTTGAGGTCTGTGAGCAGAAAGCTCTGTAGACGTACTTGATTTGTATATAAATCTATAATATAATAAAGCCGAGGCAAAATTCTTATGCTTCGGCTTTTATTTTGAATATACTACTTGATATTGCTAAAAAATCCATATATCTTTTCGCAGAATCGAGTAAATTCGCTATGACTATCTGATATTATATATGTTGACGAACATATTTTAGGCAGACAACATTTATAGATTCAGAAAGAGGCGGAGATATGCAAAAAAAGACATTATTCGGATATTTGGCAGAAAAGGGTTTTATAACAGCAGAGACGGCTGCTGAGAAATTGGAAGTTCCTCTGGAAACGGCAGAGCAGTGGCAGTGGACAGATGGACTTTCTTCTTTTACAAATGATGAAAGCAAAAAGCTTTCTGAGATTATATTTGAAAATGGAGACAGAAGCGAACTCGGTACTATTCTTGAAAGAATATCTCCCGGCAGCAGAAAGCTTCAAAGCTCTGATCAGATAGAAATTTTATGTAAGGCACTTAGGATGGAATGGAGTGAAAATTCGATAAATACGGTAAATGTACAGAAAAAAGAGAAACAAGCTGTACCTATACGTATATATTTGCCGCAGTGCAATGAGAGAATACCGGCTGCTGTAAAAGCTTTTTGGGAGACAGTGGCAGATACAGATGTGCCGTGTGATATTTATATTACAGATTGGGGTATGTATTCCTTTGATAATATTGATCAGGCATTGTTTCAGTATTGTGCAGAAGAAATGTTTAGTGCAGTAAAGCGTGGCTTTACGGTACATATTATTACTACTGAGAAAAGCGAATATCCTGAGGTGAGAACAATTCTGCGACAGCTGCCTTTGTATTTGAATGAGAGAATAACATATTACAGACTTCCTTCAGATACAACTCTTCCTGCCACTGAAAGCTGGATGAGTCTTGGTATGAAAACAACCTTGCTTGTGCGTTTGCTGCCATCCGAAGCACCTGTTGCTACACTTATACAAGAGCCTACATTAGGTCAGTTCTATTACAATTGGACACAGATACTTCTTGCAGAAACAAGACCAATAAATCACCATATGGAAAACAGTGATACAGTACAAATATTTACAAGGATGAAGTCAGATGTACACCCTCTTATGACAGTATATTTTCTTGAAGCTGCACCATCATGTCTTCATATGCCTCCGCAGCTTCAAAGAGAAGTAATGAAGGCAAATGATGCAAACGAAACGGAGATAGGACTTTGTCAAAGGATAAGTATGCTTCGTACAAGTATAAGAAGCATCTGCAAATGTACTCAGATATATAATGGAGACAGGATATTGCATCTTTTGCAGCAGGAAAAGTATCAAGATGCAGTTCTTTCAGGAATACTTGGCAGACCTGCATATATTACTTCCGAGCAGCTTAAAAAACAGCTGAGATTTTTCCTTTCTGAAACAGAACATACTAATTACACAATGTATCTTCCGTCATTTGAAATGGATCTTAGGCTTTCACAGTGCGGAGTGTCTATTGCAGTTCAGGAGGACAGCATGACGGCTGTCATGGATCTTACAAACCGCAGCCGAAATTTCTACAGTACAGATATTTCTTGTACAGGAGGACTTTCCATGTATATGGAGCAGCTTGGCAAAATGATACCTCCAGTTAAGCGCAGCGGAAACTGGACAAGAAGACTGCTGAAACGCTATATAGAGCTTTGATTTCATCTTTCTGAAAAACAATACCGTGCAAGATGTGCCAGATGGTGTCCTGCACGGTATTGTTTTTATAATTTCACCGCACTATTGTTAATGTATTTTGTCAATACAAACCATGTAAATTTTTATATAAAAAGCTTGTTTATTGGCGACTAATAAAAAATATTGTTTTTTCAGGAAATGTTATTGACGAAAAGAAAGAATTATTATATAATGAAAGAGTATGATTCATATGCCTTTGCGTAGGAATTCAAATTAAAGCTATTGATATAAGTGAGGGAGATAAATGTGAGGAAGTTTTATACCTGCGCATCGATTTTGAGCGCTGATATGAGAAATCTCTGGAAGGTGTCTGAGGAACTGGAAAAAAGCGGTGTGGACATACTTCATTTTGATGTAATGGATGGAGTTTTCGTGCCGAATTTATCATTTGGCTTTCCGGTTCTTGAAGCTGTTAACATGAGTACAGATATGTTTCTTGATGTTCATTTGATGATAACAGATCCTTTACGTTATATTCCGCAGACTATCAAGGCGGGTGCAGATCTTATTACATTTCATATTGAAAGCAGTAGCGATCCTTATGAGACCATAGCAGCAGTTAAAAATGGCGGAGCAAAAGTAGGCATAGTCATAAAACCTGGTACGCCGTATGAAACGGTTCTTCCATTTATGGAGCTTGTGGACGTTGTGCTTGTTATGACTGTTGAGCCGGGCTTTGGCGGACAGTCATTTATGAAAGATATGCTCACTAAGGTAAAGGCGCTTCGCAAGTATATTGATGAAAAAGAATTTCCTGTACATATTCAAGTGGATGGAGGCATTAGCGACAAAACTGCTTCCGATGCCGTTTCTGCCGGAGCTGATATGCTTGTTGTGGGCAGCTATTTGTTTAAGCAGAAACATATATCCGATGGGGTAGAAAAACTTAAAAGAGCTGTATATGATTGATATAACATAATACGGATTTGTCTGTAAGATATGTATGCTGTTATCTTGAATTTATGCAGTGCAGTTTGAATAGAATGGAGTATTAAGATGAATAATAGAAAAAAACCTATAGTTTATAAGCCTAAAAGAAGTAAAAATGCAGGCTTTTCTTCTCCTAAAAGTATTGTGCCTACTATTGTTACTATTGCAGCGGCAGGAGTTATATGCTGCTTTGGATATTCAATAGCAAAGCCTATAATGAACAACAGCGATTCAGTTTCTACAAACGGAGATATCTCTACCAGTGATAATTCTTCTGGAAAAGGCACCGATATATCAGGTACAGTAACATCAAAGGTAACTACCGGTCTTGTTGTACTTAATAGTGATAAAACAACAACGACTTCTGTTACAACTGTAACTACAAAGAAAAATGATGCGCAGGACGGCAGTAAGCCAGCCGTTCATGGCGGAGAAGGTGTTGACGGAGTAGGCGTTCCATCAGGAGGAAGCTATGATAATGGCAATGGAGAAAGCTCAAATGACGGTACAGATTCCGGCAGCGGAGCTGATTCAAACGGCAGTGGAGGATCAGGCAGTAATAACGGCAGCTCAAATGGCAGCGGCTCGGGAAATAACAACAGCAATAATCCCTATATAGACAGCAATGCACCTGAGCCTGTTGCAGATGTTTATAAAAAGGTTCAATGCTCTGTGCGATTGCCGGAAAGCTCTGTAAATGATGCAGATTCTCTAAGGGCTATGCTAAAGGATGTAAAATCAAAGTACCCAAATGCAGGAGCGGTTGTTATACCTATGAAGCTTCAGGGCGGAGAACTGAATTATTCATCAAAGGCAGCAGGAGATGCATCATACGTCGTGTGTAAGGGAAGTATGACTGCTGCTGAGATTGCTAAGATCGTGCGTGAAGAAGGTCTGTATGCTTATGCTTCATGCAGTCTTCTGGAGGATCATTTGTATTCATCCGTATATACATATTGGCATGCAGGCTATAGAGTTGAAAAGAACGGTGTTCTTACAGGAGATCAGTGGTATGATTATTTTCCTGATCAGGGCGGTCAGCCTTGGCTTGACCCAAACAGTGATATGACGGTATCTTATCTTGAGAATATTGTAAAGGAGCTTTCAGCAGGAGGATTTTCTGCTATTTTGTGCAGTGATATAAAATATCCAAATTTTGTACAGGCAGATGAAAAATACTTAAATCCAGATATCTATGCCAAGAATCCAGATGCTCTCATAAAGCTTGCTAATGCTCTTAATGCAGCTTCTTCTGATACTACGGATATAGTTCTTGATCTTAGTGCATATTATGCTATGAATGGCTGGGAGCTTGTATATGACCCAGCTAAGCTTAATGTATCATACGCACTTCTTGAAACAAGCTCAGGAGATGCTTCTGCAGCATCAAGCTGGGCAAGCTCAAACAGTGGGGATATGTCCGTGTCGCTCAGCTATACCGACGGCACAGGCAGCGGACATTGCGTTATAAATTACTAATAGCACAAAAAGTTTTTTGAAACGTCAGACGTAAAAGAAAAGAGGATATTGATAATATGGCAAGTAAATTTACAGTGGGGCTTGACAAGATCATAGAGGAATTCAAGCTCGAAGCGATCCATCTTCCAAAGGACGCATCTGAGATCCAGATCGATGAAACGGATGTTACACGTCCGGGACTGCAGCTTATGGGATTTTATGAATATTTTAATCCTGAGCGTATTCAGATTATAGGTAAGATGGAGTTTGCATATCTTTCAACTATAGATGAAGCAACAAGGCAGCAGCGGCTTGAAACTCTTTTTGCGCAGAGAATGCCGGCTCTTGTCATATCAAGAGAGCTGCCTTATTTTGAAGAGATGCTGGAGCTTGCTAAGAAGTATGAGGTTCCGCTGCTTAGAAGTAAGGAGAGTACATCTAATTTTATTTCAGGGCTTATAGCTTTCCTCAATGTTAATCTTGCACCACGTATTACACGGCATGGCGTACTTATTGAGATATATGGTGAAGGTGTGTTTATTACGGGTGAAAGCGGCGTTGGGAAAAGCGAGACAGCAATTGAGCTTGTAAAGCGTGGGCATCGTCTTGTTGCTGATGACGCTGTAGAGATAAGAAAGGTATCGAATGATACGCTGGTAGGAAGCTCTCCTGATAATATACGCCATTTTCTTGAACTTCGTGGTATCGGCATTATCAATGCCCGCAGACTTTTCGGTATCGGAGCTGTAAAAAACCGTGAAAATATTGAGCTTATTGTAGAGATGGAGCAGTGGAATCCCGAGAAGATCTATGACCGTATGGGCGTTGATACGCAGTTTGTATCGCTTCTTGGCGTAAAGGTTCCATCGCTTACAATTCCAGTCAGACCGGGCAGAAATCTTGCGGTCATATTAGAAGTGGCAGCTATGAATAACCGTCAGAAGAAGATGGGCTATAATGCTGCAAATGATCTTCTGGAACATCTTGGGCTTGATATGGAGAGTAAGGAAGTTATCAAGGATTATGATACATTTTAATTAAATTGATATTTTAGGAGAACAGGCATGAAACAAATAGAACAGCTGGAGGCTATATGCAATCGTTATGACTGTCAGCTGCTTAGAAATGAGCCGCTCTGTAAGCATACGACTTTTCGTATAGGAGGATGTGCCGCCGCATTCATTGATATAAACGGCAGTGATGTGCTGGCTGAACTTGTAAATTATTGTAATGAAAATGATTTAAAATGGATGGTTCTTGGAAATGGAAGCAATGTTCTTGTATCCGATGAAGGCTATGACGGAGTAATTTTTTCTTTTGGAAAGCAGGCTTCCAGAATAGAATTTCTTGATGATTGCCGTATCAGATGCGAAGCAGGGGCGTTCCTTATGACTGTTGCAAAGGCTGCTCTTGAAGAATCTCTCTCAGGTATGGAATGTCTCTCAGGAATTCCCGGTACTGTAGGCGGAGCACTTTATATGAATGCCGGTGCATATGGAAGTGAAATGGCAGATGTCGTTATTTCTGCTGAATATATTGATGAGGATGGCAGCTTAAAGACGGTATTAAGAGATCATATGGATCTGTCCTATAGGCATAGCATGTTCAGCGGCACAAAGCGCATTATAACAAGTGTTACATTTAAGCTTCATGAGGGAAAATATGATTCTATAAAAACAGAAATGACTGGCTATCTTAATCAGAGAAGAGCTAAGCAGCCGCTTGAGCTTCCAAGTGCAGGCAGTACATTCAAGCGTCCTGTCGGAAGCTATGCTTCATTTCTTATTGACCAGTGTGGTCTGAAAGGTGCAAGCGTCGGTGATGCTCAGGTAAGTATTAAACATGCAGGATTTATTGTAAATACGGGCAAGGCGACCTGTAAGGATGTATTGGAGCTTTGTCAATTTGTGATTGAAACCGTAGAGGAAAAAACAGGCTACAAGCTGGAACTCGAGCCTGTATTGCTTCGTTAGAAAAGAGGGCGTTAAAAATGCAGGTTATTGTTGTGACCGGTATGTCAGGTTCGGGAAAATCCGGTGTAATGGATGTTCTGGAGGATATAGGATATTATTGTATTGATAATCTTCCTCCGCAGCTTATAGGGCGCTTTATAGAGATATGCAGAGAGTCGGAAAATCACCTTGAACATGTTGCAATCGCAGCAGATCTTCGGTCAGGCGGAATGTTTTCAGATGCTTATAAGAGCTTTTGCCGTCTGGAACGTCAGCCGGATCTGGATGTAAAAATACTTTATATTGATGCTGAGGATGAGGTTCTTGTTAAGCGATATAAGGAAACACGTAGAAAGCATCCTCTTGACGATCAATTCAGCGGAAATCTTCATCAGGCAATAGCTTTTGAACGTGAGAGCCTTATTCAGATAAAGGGTATAGCCGATTATTATATCGAGACATCATTTCAGTCTGCGTCGCAGCTTAAAGAGCAGGTCAGAGAGATATTTCTTAACAGTCAGACCGATTTCTTATCTATAAAGGTGACCTCTTTTGGATTTAAATACGGTGTTTCAACAGAATCAGATCTTGTATTTGATGTTCGTTGTCTTCCTAATCCGTATTATATTGAAGATTTAAAACACCATACCGGACTTGAAAAATGCGTTCAGGATTATGTAATGTCCTTTGAACAGTCAAAGGAGCTTATGAAAAAGCTTCATGATATGCTTGATTTTCTTATTCCTCTTTATGTTCATGAGGGTAAGAGCAGGCTGGTAATATCTTTTGGCTGCACAGGAGGCAAACATCGCTCTATAACCTTTGCTGAATTAATAGGCGAATATCTTACTGCAAAGGGTATGAAGGTCATAAAGCAGCACCGTGATATAGGCAAAGACCGCTGACAAAAAATAAAATAGAATAATGCCGTCCTGTTCTTGTTAGGAGAGGACGGCTGTTTTATAATAAAGGAGGTGCTTTTTTGTCGTTTGCAAATGAAGTCAGAGCAGAAGTACGAAAAACTATAAATGACAGAGATAAAAAATTTGCATGTCTTTATGGAATACTTCTTTATTCAAGAATATTTACAGAAGATCAGATCTGTATACAAACTGAAAGCGCAGAGGTGTCATCACTTGTTCCAGAGCTTTTTGGCTCTGTATTTGGAAAAAGGCTATTGTCAGGAGAAAAAACAGACGGAAGCTCTGCAAGCTTTATTATAACGGAAAACAGCCTCATAGATAAAATCCGCAATGTTTATAAGATCGATCCTGACAGGCGTGAAATAAATCTGAGAAATATAGTTAATAACAGTACTGGTGCATTTTTAGCAGGTGCATTTTTTATATGCGGCAGTGTAATTGATCCTAATAAAGAATATCATCTTGAATTTGTAACACCATCAGAACTTTTGTGCCGTGACCTGAATGCTATACTTTTATCTTTCGGAGTGTCAGGAAGAATGATAAAACGCAAAAGTGCTTATGTGCTATATCTGAAAGACAGTGAGCATATAGAAGATACTCTTACATTTATGGGTGCGCAGCAATGCACGATGGATATAATGAATGTAAAGATACGCAAGGATATGCGCAACAAGGCGAACAGGCTTAGAAATTGTGACGAAGCAAATATAAATAAGGTTGTAAATGCTGCTATGAGACAGACAGAGGATATTCTTTTGCTTATTAAAAATAGCGAACTTGAGAATATGTCTCCAGAAATAAGAGAAGCGGCAATGCTGAGACTTGATAATCCTGAGCTTAGCCTTAAAGAGATAGGTGAACTTCTTACAGTGCCAATAGGACGTTCTGGAGTAAATCATCGTTTTCAGAAAATAGCTGCTGCTGCAAAGGAGCTGAGAGATAATGGATTTAAATGATATTCCAAGCAGTGCATTTACACATCTGCATCTTCATAGCGTATACAGTCTTTTGGACGGTGCTTGTAAGATAGACGAGCTTATAGATTATGTAAAATCTCTCGGTCAGAAAGCTGTTGCAGTTACAGATCACGGTAATCTCTATGCTGCGGTTATCTTTGCTCAGGCTGCTGAACGTGCAGGTATTCATGCAGTGATAGGCTGTGAGGTTTATGTTGCAGCACGTACACGATTTGATAGAGAAAATGCTCTTGATCGAAAAAGCGATCATCTTATTCTTTTGTGTGAAAATGAAAAGGGATATCGAAATCTTGTAAAGCTTGTTACTAAAGCCAATATGGAGGGATTTTATCATCGTCCTCGTGTAGATGAAGAATTACTGCGTGAATATAGCGAAGGACTTATTTGTTTGTCGGGCTGCATTGCAGGAAAGCTTGCACGGCTCATTCTTTCAGGAGATTATGATAAGGCAAGAGAAACAGCTCTTTTATATCGCAGTATATTCGGCACGAATAATTATTTCATTGAGGTGCAAAATCACGGTATAAAAGAAGAACTCAGAGTATTTCCTGGATTGTACAAATTGTCAGAAGAAACCGGAATACCTCTTGCTGCTACAAATGACGCTCATTATATCAAAAAAACTGATGCACAAATGCACAGGATTTTGCTTTGCATTCAGACTGGAAAAAATATTAATGACGAGATAGGCATGGGCTTTGAATCTAATGAATTTTATTTGAAAAGCACACAGGAAATGGCAGAGCTTTTCTCTGCTGTGCCAGAAGCAATTATAAATACAAGCAGAATTGCAAAAAGGTGTAACGTGAAGTTCGAGATCGGAAAGGTGTATCTTCCAAAATTTGAAACACCAGATGGAACTGATTCAAAAAAGCTTTTTGCATCGCTTTGCAGAGAGGGCCTTATAAGAAAATACGGCAGTTCTCCTTCAAATGATGTTGTGGAACGAATGAAGTATGAAATGAGCGTTATAAGTCGTATGGGCTTTGTTGATTACTTCCTTATCGTTTGGGATTACGTAGCATTTGCAAGGAGAAATGGTATTCCGGTAGGCCCTGGAAGAGGGTCGGGTGCGGGAAGTATATGTGCCTATTGCCTTGATATAACTCAGATCGATCCTATAGAGAATCAGCTGCTTTTTGAAAGGTTTCTAAATCCTGAAAGAATCAGTATGCCTGATTTTGATATAGATTTCTGCATTGAAGGCAGACAAGCCGTAAAGGATTACGTAATAAAACGTTATGGCAAGGAATATGTGTCTGAAATAGTTACCTTTGACCTTATGAAGGCAAGAGGTGCCGTGCGTGATACCGGCAGAGCAATGAATATGCCCTATGCGCTTTGTGATAAAATTGCGAAGATGATAGATTCAAGGAGAACGATTTCCGAGACTCTTGAAGCACGTGACGGAGAGGATCTTAGACAGCTTTGCAATACGGATTCCAGTGCGAGAAAACTTATCAATATGGCATCTCGCCTTGAAGGTGTTCCGAGACATACTTCAACTCATGCAGCAGGTGTAATTATATCGGCATTTCCAATAGAAGATATAGTTCCTCTGCAAATGAATGATGATACAGTTGTAACACAATATACTATGACAACGCTTGAATTACTTGGACTTTTGAAATTTGACTTTCTGGGGCTTAGAAATCTGACAGTAATAAGAGACTGTGTTAGGAGTATATCAAAGCATAGTCCTGATTTTTGTATGGAAAATATTTCTGCTACTGATAAGAATGTGTTTAGAATGATGTCAAATGGTGAAACAACCGGAGTATTTCAGTTTGAAAGTGCAGGTATGCGCCGTGTACTTGTTCAGCTAAAACCGGAAAGTCTTGAAGATCTTACGGCAGTTTTGTCTCTTTACAGACCCGGACCGCGTGATTCTATTCCTAAGTATATAGAGAATAGGCATCATCCAGAGAAGATAACATATGCACATCCGCTGCTTGAGCCTATTCTGAAAATTACAAACGGCTGCATTGTATATCAGGAACAGGTTATGGAAATATGCCGGGTACTGGCTGGATATTCCTATGGCAGAGCTGATCTTGTACGGCGTGCTATGTCTAAGAAGAAGCATGATGTTATGGAAAAGGAACGTCAGATATTTTTGTATGGTGACAGCGAAAGAATAGACGGAGCAGTTGCCAGAGGAGTATCTTCCGAAACCGCAAATAGTATATTTGACGAGATATCAGGCTTTGCATCATATGCTTTTAACAAATCTCATGCAGCGGCATATTCATTTCTGGCATATCAGACAGCTTATTTAAAATATCACTATTTTCCAGACTATATGGCTGCTCTTATGACAAGCGTGATGGGGGATACATCGAAGCTTATGTCATATATAAATTTATGTGAAGAAAAAGGTGTAAAAATTATTCCGCCGCATGTCAATAGCAGCGGACTTGTATTTGAAAGACGCAGAAATGATATATGCTTTGGACTTTTAGCTGTTAAAAATCTTGGAAAAGCTTTTATTGATAAAATTTTATCTGAAAGGAAAAGAGGTGGTTCATTTACAGGACTTCGTGATTTTTGTTATAGAATGACAGGAAAAGAGCTTAATAAGCGTGGACTGGAAAGTCTTATATGCTGCGGAGCTCTCGATGGTCTTGGACTTAACCGCAGGCAGATGTATTCAAATTATGAAAGCGTTCTTTCTGCATATCGTGAATCAGCAAGTCAGCAGATCGATGGTCAAATGAATTTCTTTGGTCTTGCTGTGGAGAATGGCATATATAATTCTCCGTTTCCAAATCAGCCGGAATTTTCAAGGCAGGAGCTTCTTCGTATGGAGAAGGAATACACAGGAATGTATCTTTCAGGACATCCACTGGCTGAATATTTCATTTTTGCAAAGCTTTTGCATACTGCTGATTTTGTGCAGATATCTGAAGATTCTACGCTTTATTCTGATAAGGATGAGATATCTTCGGTGTGTGTAGTCAGTGAGATAAAGCGTCATATAACAAAAAAAGGTGATTCTATGTGCTTTATGAAATGCGAGGATATTGCAGGAAGTATGGATTGTGTCGTATTTCCAGAGCTTTTTGCAGCATCAAAACAAAAGCTGCAAATTGATCGGATAATTTATATCACAGGAAAGCTCAGCTTTAAGGACGAAGGAGTAAGCCTTATATGCGCAAGTATTTTAAATGAAGAAGAACTTATGAGAAAGATCAGAAAAAGCAGAATTTGCTGCAAGCTTAGCTCCGCTGATACTGAAAAAATGAAGAAAACGGCAGCTTTAGCAGCCCGGCATATCGGAGAAGTGCCGCTTTGTTTTTATCTTACAGATCTGAACAAAACAGTTGCTCCTAAGGCAGGTATAAATATAGATATTTCTAAGGAGACACTAAGGGAACTTTGTGATATTATCGGAGAGAAAAATGTTGGATTTGTGTAATTTCTTAAAAAATATTTTTTAAAACTCATGATAAAATGTTAAATTTTGCATCTTCTTATTGACAAATGAAAATAATTGATGTATAATAATAAATAGAATGTAATGATTTGTATTATATGAGTGATTAAATAAATTAGGCTCTGTATGATACATATAATCGGAGGAGTATAGATATGATTAAAACTATTGGTATATTAACAAGCGGCGGTGATGCTCCGGGTATGAATGCTGCAATTCGTGCAGTGGTACGTTCGGCGCTTAAAAAGGGTATTAAGGTATATGGTATCCGCCGTGGTTACTGTGGTCTTATAGACGGAGATATTTTTGAAATGGACGAGATGAGCGTTTCAAATATCACACATAAGGGCGGCACAATGCTGTACACAGCAAGAAGTGCAGAATTTCGTACAGAAGAGGGTATGCAGACAGCCAAGGCGAATTGTGAAAAATTCGGTCTTGAAGGTATCGTTGTAATTGGTGGTGACGGTTCATTCCGTGGAGCTGCTGATCTTTCTGCAAGAGGTATTCTTACAGTAGGTCTTCCGGGAACTATTGATAATGATATTGCCTGCACAGAGTATACTATTGGTTATGATACTGCAATGAATACAGCAATGGAAATGATAGATAAGCTTCAGGATACAAGCCAGTCCCATGATCGCTGTGCTGTAGTAGAAGTTATGGGACGTGGTGCAGGATTTATTGCACTTAATACCGCACTTGCATGCGGTGCTGTAGAGATCATTACTAAGGAAGTTCCTTATGATCTTGACGTACTTGCAAAAGAAATGCTGGAATGCAAGAAAAACGGTAAGCAGAATTTTATAGTAGTTGTTTCTGAAAATGTAGGACATTCTCAGGAAATAGCAACAATTATTGAAGAAAAAACTGGAATTGAAACACGTGCAACTGTTTTGGGTCATGTTCAGAGAGGCGGTTCACCGTCAGTTCGTGACCGTATAGTAGCAAGTGAAATGGGATATTATGCAGTAGAATTGCTGTCTCAGGGCATAAGTAACCGTGTTGTTGCAATGCAAAAGAATGATATCGTTGATTTTGATATTCAGGAAGCTCTTTCTATGAATAAACCTTATGATATGAGACTTCATAATATTGCTAAGGATATTGCATTTTTTTAATGTGGTAGATCTATGAAATTAAAGCTGCTGCGATGAAAACGCAGCGGCTTTTTGTATGTATATAAAGGTAGAATATGGAAAATATAGAGGTAATTAAAAGCAAACGAAAAACGATTTCATTGCAAATAAATTCTGATGGAAGCATAGTGCTTAAAGCACCGATATATGTAAGCGACACGGAAGTAAATGAATTTATAAAACAGAAATCCGGCTGGATCGAAAAGCATCTACAGAAAATTCAGGAACGTAAAGATAAAATGTCAAATATAAATCCGCTGACTATGGACGAAATATATGATCTTGCTGATAAGGCAATGAAAATTATTCCTAAGCGAACTGCACATTATGCTCCGCTGATCGGAGTGGATTACGGACGTATTACAATACGGAATCAGAAAAGCAGATGGGGCAGCTGTTCCGGCAGAGGAAATCTTAATTTTAATTGTCTTCTTATGCTGATGCCATCTGATGTTATAGATTATGTTGTGGTGCATGAGCTTTGTCATCGCAAGGAAATGAATCATTCAAAGAAATTCTGGCTGGAGGTTGAAAAAATTCTGCCTGACTATAAAAAACAATTGAGCTGGCTTAAAGAACACGGCGATGAGATAATGATGAGAATGATTGGATGAAAATCGGTGCTTTGTCAGAATATTCTCAGCTGAAAAATTATAAAGCTTTGCCGAAAATATGTGTGGAATTCATATGCGGACTGAAAATAAAAAGATTGGAGATGGATTTTTTGACTTCATTTAATCAGGTGTATGTTAATATTAACCTTGCAGCTCTAAGAGAGAATATACAGTATACCTATGAATTGTGCAGGAAAAAATCAATAGATCTTGCAGTTGTAGCGAAAAGTATCTGTGCTGATAAACGTATAATGGACGTAATAGAAGAATCTCCGGCGAATATTATAGCTGATTCAAGATTGGACAATTTCTGTGCTGTAAATACGGAAAAGACACGATTTCTTATAAGACCGTCTTCGGTCATGGAAGCTCAGGCTGCGATTATGTATTCCGATATAAGTATGCAGACATCAATAGAAACTGTTAAGGCGCTTGAAGCTGCTGCTGAGAGTGCTGGAAAGGTACATGATATTCTTATAATGATAGATCTTGGCGATCTTAGAGATGGAATATATTATACTGATCGTATGACAATTCTTAATATGGGTAGATATATCCATGAAAGTTCATTTCTGCGTCTGGCAGGAATTGCAGCAAATTATAACTGCTTTTCTCATTTGCTGCCAAATGATGAAAATATGAACACAGCAGTTGAGATCTTCCATATGTTAAAGCCATATTATGATACGGATTTTCCCATAGTATCATGCGGTAATTCCAGTGCTGTCACGCTTCTTACCGGAAGCAACATAGATATTCCAAAAGAAATAAATCAATTCAGAATCGGAGAAGCTATTGTGCTTGGCAGAGATCCTTCTGATAATACCCTTATACCTGGTTATCGTTATGATACATTTATTCTGGAGGCGGCTCTCATAGAGGTGTATGACAAGCCGGTAAATGGCAGAATAATGCGCCGAGGAGTGCTTTCTATAGGCAAGCAGGATCTTATCATTGAACATATTATTCCAATTGATGAAAAAGTACATATCCTTGGAGCTTGTTCTGACGAATGTGTTGTGGATCTTTCCGATGTACCAGAATATCAAGCGGGAGATTTTGTGAAGTTTCATCTTGAATACGATGCTCTCATGACGTTATTTTCAGGAAGATTTTTTCAGAAGAAGTACATTGATCAATAATAAAAATATATTCTAAAATTCTTAATATGTGAACAGGATCTTATATTTCCCGAATTAGCGGTGCTGCTGATTCGGGTTTTTAAATTTGAAATAATTTTTCTTGCAAATTAGTGGGATATATGTTATAATGTATAATAGTATGTTTTGACTTGATATATCATGAATTTATTTAATATTGAAATGGAGGCGCTATGGCTTATACAAAATCAAGATATCTTGAGCAGCTTGCCGAGGTTTTTCCAACTATTGGAAGAGCTACTACAGAAATTATAAATTTGCAGTCGGTTCTGAATTTGCCGAAGGGCACAGAGCATTTTTTATCGGACATTCATGGAGAATATGAGGCGTTTTCTCATGTGCTTCGAAACGGTTCAGGTGCTGTTAGAAAGAAAATAGATGATGTTTTTGGGCATACGCTGGGCACAGGAGAAAAAGTCGCTTTGGCATCGCTTATATACTATCCTAAGGAACGTATTGAGCTGATTAAGGATACTGAGCCTGATATGGAAAATTGGTATAAAGTATCGCTTTACAGGCTTATTGAGGTGTGCAAGGTTTTGTCATCAAAATATACGAGAGAAAAGCTCAGACGTGCTCTTCCGGCAGATTATGCATATATAATTGAGGAACTTATCACAGAGAAGCCTGAGATACTGGATAAAAAGGCGTACTATGACTCTATTGTAGATACTATTATAGAAATAGGCTGCGCAGAGAATTTTATTGTAACATTGTCAAGGCTTATACAGCATCTTGTTATAGATCATCTTCATATAATCGGTGATATTTATGACAGAGGATCGGGTGCGCATTTTATAATGGACAGACTATGTAGCTATCATTCTCTTGATATCCAATGGGGCAATCATGACGTTGTATGGATGGGCGCACACGCTGGACAAACAGCCTGCATTGCTGCTGTTGTCAGAAATAGTCTTCTTTGTGGAAATTATGACACCCTTGAGGACGGTTATGGAATTAGTCTTATGCCCCTTGTAAGATTTGCGCTTGAAACATACGGCGATGATCCATGTAAACAATTCAAGATAAGAGGAAAGGCAAAGGAACGAAATGCTGAGATAGGTCTTGCTATGAGAATGCACAAGGCGATCACCATTATACAGTTCAAGCTTGATGGTCAACTTGCAGATGAGTATCCAGAATTTAAAATGGAGGGTAGAAGACTTCTTCATAAAATAGATTTTAAAAACGGAACCGTTGAAATTAACGAAGAGAAATATCAGATGCTCGATACAAATTTCCCTACTATCGATCCTAAAAATCCGTATGAGCTTACAGACGGTGAAAAAAATGTGATGAAAAAGCTCCAGCTTGCTTTTGTGCATTGTGAAAAACTTCAGAGACATATCCAGCTGCTGCTGAAAAAGGGTGGACTTTATAAAATATATAACGGTAATCTGCTTTATCATGGATGTATACCTATGAATGATGACGGAAGCTTCCGAGAGGTATCAGTAGGAGGAAAGCTCTATAAAGGGCGTTCTCTGTATGATGCACTTGAGGGATGTGTTCGTAAGGCTTTTATTTCCTTGTCGGAAAATGAAAAACGGCTTGGACGTGATATGATGTGGTTTCTTTGGAACGGACCTGATTCTCCGCTGTTCGGACGCAGTAAAATGGCAAATTTTGAAAGATATTTTATAGCAGAAGAAGAAACTCATGCTGAGATCAAAAATGCATACTATTCATTTATGGACGATACTGAAACTGCCGTTCGCATATTGGAGGAATTCGGACTTCAGGGGGATAATTCGCATATTATAAACGGTCATGTTCCTGTTCACCAAAAGGAAGGCGAAAGCCCTGTAAAATGCGGAGGAAAACTGCTTGTTATTGACGGCGGATTTTCAAAACAGTACAGAAGGGTGACAGGTATTGCGGGCTATACTCTTATTTATAGTTCCTATGGCATGATGCTTACGGCACATGAACCTTTTGAATCAAAGGAAAAAGCGGTAAGCGATTGTACAGATATAGTTTCAAGACGTGTTGCAGTAGAGCATACTGCAAAAAGAATCTCAATTGGAGATACTGATGAGGGCGCACGTATGAAAATGCGTATTGCAGATCTGAAATCTTTGATCGCCGCTTATCGTGAGGGTATTCTTCAGGAACGTGATGATTGATATGGAGGTAACATAATATGAAGGATTATGGAAATGCAGGAGCACTTTGCGGTGCTCTTGGATGTATGGTGCTGCTTTTGGTAAGTATGCATTTTGCAAAGGTTGAGGATAAGCCTGATACTGAAAAGGTTTCGGCTGAGGTCATATACGATGATTCGTCAAGTACGGTGACTACATCGGCTGTAAGCGATATAGGAACTGATTTGTTTGCCGGGACAAGTGTCAGCAGTTTAGAAACTCTTGAGCCAATGTCTTCTACAGATATTTCATCTGTGTCAGAACCGGATATAACAACTTCCACTGATGCTGCTGCAGAACCTGGCATTTCGGCATCATTTATAGGACCTCTTACAAAGCAGCAGCGTGATATTCTTGAAGCAAGTATATCATATCCTCCAGAGGTGCGCCATCTTGCATATCCGCAGCAGCTGTCAATTGTGGGTGATTCTATTGCAAGCGGATTTGGAGTATACGGTGTTCTTAATAATTCATATGATTTTGCTACAGGAAATCTCGGTGCAAGAAGTATAGACGATTACGCTTTCAGTTATGGCGGTGAAATGGGCAAATATCTTGATGTACTTACAGCATCTCAGCCAGCATACATATATCTTTCTATGGGTATGAATGATGTAAATATAGTAACATCAGATCAGTACGCAGACGATTACAAAGCAATAATCACTAATGTGCATGATGTCTGCCCTGATTCAATAATTATAGTAGCCGGCATTACTCCTGTATCTGCTGAATCGACATTTGCAGCTAACAGCACTATTGTTATGTTTAATGAAAAGCTCAAGGCGGCTGTAGAGAGTTTTGCTTCCCCGATGATACGATATTATGATGCAGGATCATATATTAAAGATGAGGTAACAGGCGCTATGAGAAATGACTGCGACGGAGGAGACGGAATACATCTTTCATCTTCTGCATATTATTCGCTTCTGGAAAATCTTTATCCGCTGCTTGATGAAATGCCTCTTCCTAAGATTATCAAGGATATTATAGAAGAGCAGGATCTTGCTTCAAAGGCAGCTGAGATGCAGGAGGATGAAAATAACGATGACAGTTTAGATGACGGTTACTCGGAAGAACCTGTCTCAGCTTATATAGAATAAAATCTGAAATTATACAATTAATTATAAAAACAGCTGCGGAAATGATTTTATTTCCACAGCTGTTTTATAAGATCTTGTTCATTAAGAATAAATTTTTAGTCGAATGAATCAAAATCAATTTCATTTAATATGTCCCTGAGCGACATAACCTCTTCGGCAGAAAGAGTAATGCCCTTTCTCATTCTGCTGTGATCTGCATTCCAGTCACGAATGTCATATTTAGGCTCACGGTCATTCCAGCTTACGAGATTAAGCTCTTTTGACCAGCCACCTGACAGCTCAGCAACAACACCGATATTTTCTGTAATTTCATACTTGAGTTCAGCCATTTTTATTTTTCTCCTTACGTTTAATATGTACTGCACGATGCAGCATTTTATATTATACAGTAATATAAAAAAAATAGCAACTGATTTTCATCATTTTCTCAGAAATTAAAAAAAGATTTTTTTGCTTGTGTAAAAATCTGCCGAAATATTTAAGATTGATTTAAGTTTGCTCATATATAATAACAAACATAAGATCAAAGCAAGTATTTTGCAAATGGAGGTGAATTTTTATGGCAATAGAAACTTTTGAGCGCAGAGAAATAAAATTTTTGCTTTCAGGTGAACAATACAGATCGCTTAAAGAGTTTCTCCCTGAATATATGGAATCAGACCCTTATTGCAAGGACGATAAGACATATGGTATATATAATGTCTATTATGATACGGATAATGATGATCTTATCCGCCAGTCGATTGAAAAGCCTTATTATAAGGAAAAGGTGCGGCTCAGAAGCTATATGTCCCCTGCATCTTGTGAGGATAAGGTGTTCCTTGAAATAAAGAAGAAAATAGGCGGTATTGTAAATAAACGTCGTGTTGCAATGACACTTGAAGAAGCGATCCGGTATACGAAGCTTGGAGTACATCCGCCTGATAATGGCAAATATCTCAGACAGCAGGTGCTAAAGGAGCTTGACGTTCTCTTTGATCGATATAGCTTGTATCCCAAACAATACATAAGCTATGAAAGAGCAGCTTATTTCGGAAAGAATGATAGGCAGTTCAGGCTTACTTTTGATAGGAATATAACTGCAAGACGGTATGATCTTACACTTGAAAAGGAGAGCTACGGCGAACAGCTTATTCCTGACGGATATCGTCTCATGGAGGTTAAAATATCTGATTCAATGCCTGTTTGGCTTGCTGAGCAGCTGGCTGCTCTTAAGATCTATAAGATAAGCTTTTCTAAATACGGAACTGCTTATAAAAATGAAATATTAAGAAATTTGACTAAAAGGAGTATTCTGTCTTATGTTTAATAATGTTAGTTCACTTGCGGCGGCAGCCAACAATCTATTTTCAACATCTGATACAGTGTCCGCTGCTTCCGGCGCAAGTGCTGTTGATATGATATTCGCTCTGGGACTCAGTGTGCTTATGGGCATTATGATAAGTGCGCTTTATATTTTTACGCACAGAAAAAGCAGCTATTCTTCCAGCTATGTTCTTACAATACTTATTTTGCCTATCATAGTTTCCGTTGTACTTGTTATGATAAATTCCACGGCAAGTGCACTGAGTTTGGCTGGTGTGTTTACTCTTTGCCGCTATCGCACAGTTCCCGGAGATCCTAAGGATATTACATATGTATTCTTTGCTATGGCAGTCGGAGTTATCTGTGGTATCAATCGCAGCGATTATATATGGTTCTTGTTTGTATTCTTTGCAGTTGTGGCAGCTGTTCTTCTGATCGTGGATATTACACGCTTCGGCCAGTGCAAAACAAGCTCAATGACACTCAAGATAACCATTCCTGAGGATATGAATTATGTCGGACTTTTTGACGGCATTCTTAATCACTATACTTCAAGCTGGAAGCTGAGAAGAATTAAGACAACAAATTTTGGTTCTCTGTTTGAACTTGTATATAGTCTTGAAATGAAAGAAGATGCCGATCAGAAACAATTTATAGATGAAATAAGAAATTTAAATGGCAATCTTACAGTTGTTTTAACTCTTTTCAAATATGACGATAAGGTGTATGAACAGAACTGATTTGCCTGAAATAATGGGGTGTGGAATAATATGAAATATAAGCGAATAGCGTTATGCGTTTTAAGCAGTGTAATGCTTGCTGGTCTGTGTTCATGTAAAAATGATGATAAAATTGCAGAGTACAGCGAAATGCTGGCGGCAGAGGATATTACTATATCAACCGGAATAGATACTCCTGAGAATGAGGATGCGGCAAAGATCACTTCAACTAATGTATCTACAAACGTTGTTAGCGACACTGCAGATAAAACAACGGCTTTATCAACAACGATATCAACGAAAACTACAGCAATATCATCTGGATCAAATAAAATGACTGTTACCTATGTGAAAAATACTTCTTCTGTAAATAATAAATCAAGCAATAAAAATAATACCTCCTATAATAATAACAGCGGATCTATTCCTGCTGCAACAACCAAGAAAACTACATCTAAGCCTGCGTCAACAACTACTACAACTACAGAACCCATCGCTTTGGAGGATGTTGATAAATACATAGATTTTAGTTTGATATCAAGCGGCGATGGATATACATTTGACGGCAGTACTCTTAGTATATTTTCTTCTGGAACATATCACCTTTCTGGTGAACTGTACGGTATGGTATATGTAAATGTAGGAAACGATGATAAAGTAAAGCTCAGACTTAACGGAGTTGGAATAGAGAATACAGGTGCGCCGTGCATTCAGGTCGATAATGCAGATAAGGTAATAGTAAATGCTGTAAGCGGTTCGTCCAATTATATGAAATGCTACAGTACAAATGAAAAGAATGATGCTGCTATTTTCAGTAAGGATGATATGAAGATAAAGGGTGAAGGTTCACTTTACGTATTTTGCGATAATGAGCATGGTATCTCATGCAATAATGATCTTGAAATAGAAGAATGTCAGCTTACTGTTGATGCTGAAAAGATTGGTATAAATTCCCATAAATCAATAACCGTTTTTTCAGGAAATATTGAAACAAACGGAGATAACTGCGGTATTCGCTGCCGAGATTATATCGAGATTAACGGAGGATATATTGCTTCCTGCGGCGGTAAGAAGATAGGTGCTGACAGAGGCGGTATTATTTCTGATACAAATAATCTTTGTATAAATGGAGGTACTGTTATTGCTGTAGGAATGAATCAGACTGTACCTTATGGCAGTCAGAATTCAGCTGTATTTTCATTCCCTTCTGTAATAACAAAGGATAATGTGATAGGAGTATCGGTATCTGGTATGACCCTTGCTTCTGTTCAGCCAAACAAGAAATTTTCCTGCGCTCTCATAAGTGATCCGGGACTTAATATAGGCGATATATGCGACATATGGCTCGGTGATGTCTACTATGATAATTTTAATATGACCGATGCTATAACTCAGGCGATTCTTGACGGGATAGTTTAAATTTGTTTTATTTATTAGAATAGTGTAAAACGTGCATTTATAAAGCTGTATGCTTTGTAAATGCACGTTTTCACTTTTTAAAAGCTTTTTATATTAAAATATGCAAATATAATTATATAATGACATTGACAAATTATATAATTGTGGTATAATATTAAATAAGAAAAGAAAGCAGGTGAATTCCATGAAGAAAAGCGTATATAGTATCGTACTTATGGATGAGGTCGTAGATGCTATAGATGAGCTTGCAGTGAGACAGGGTACGAGCAGATCAAATCTTATAAATCAGATACTCGCACAGCATGTATGCTGCTTGACACCAGAGATGCAGATGCAGTCAGTATTTGCCGTTATGGAGGAACAGATGAACAGACTGTTCCGTATTGAAGCTCAGGCATCTGAATATATGCTTTCGATGCACAGTGCATTGAGATATAAGTACAGACCGTCACTGAAATACAGCGTTGAGCTTATGCGTGAACCTACAAAACAGCAGCTTGGATGGCTGAAGATATCATGCAGAACACAGAGTAAGGCATTGTTGATAGCAATGGACGATTTTTTCAGATTCTGGATAAGCATGGAAAAATCGGCATATCCTATTTATGGTGATATTTCGGGAATGTATTCGCTTGCGCCGGGACGAATGATAAGATGCCTTTTGCGAAATGATGGTCAGACTTCAGAAGAAACCGGAGATGCAATAAGCAGATATATAGGCAGATTTGATGAACTTATCCAGATGTATTTTTCAGGAATGCAAGAGGGTATTCCGGTTGAAATTCTTAAAGAGGAGACAGCAGAAAAATTTAATCAGTCAAAAACGGAGGTATTATTATGAATGTACAGAAGCTTACAGAGAAATCTATTGAGGCTATAAGAAAAGCAAATGAGCTTGCAGCAGAGTATGATCATAATGCTATAGAACAGATACATTTGTTGTATGCTTTGCTTTCACAGGAGAGCGGACTTATTACTGAGCTTTTCAAAAAGATGGGTAAAGAAAATGAGAGTATAAAAAGTGCTGCTGCGGCAAAGCTAAGGTCAATGCCAAGAGTTACAGGCTCAGGCAGAAATCCTGAGAGCGTATATATTTCGAGAGATGCTGATAAAGCACTTTCCGATGCCGAAAAACAGGCTGATCGTATGAAGGATGAATATGTTTCTGTTGAGCATATTATGCTGGGACTGTTTGAAACGGCAGACCGTGATATTAAAGAGATATTCAAGACATTCAGTATTGACAAAGATGAATTTTTGAAGGCACTTATGTCTGTGAGAGGAAATCAGAGAGTGACAGGGCAGAATCCGGAGGAGACCTATGATGTTCTGAATAAATATGGTCAGGATCTTGTGGAACTTGCCAAGAACGGAAAGCTTGATCCGGTTATCGGACGTGACGGCGAAATACGTAATGTTATACGTATTCTTTCAAGAAAAACTAAAAATAATCCTGTGCTAATAGGTGAACCCGGTGTTGGCAAAACCGCTATTGCAGAGGGGTTGGCACTTCGTATTGTAAGAGGTGATGTTCCTGACAATCTTAAAAACAGAAAGGTTTTCTCACTTGATATGGGTTCTCTTGTGGCAGGAGCAAAGTATAGGGGAGAATTTGAAGAAAGATTCAAGGCTGTGCTTTCTGAGATAAAGAAAAGTGAGGGCGGAATTATTCTATTTATCGATGAGCTGCATACTATAGTTGGTGCAGGAAAATCAGACGGTGCAATGGATGCCGGTAATCTTTTAAAGCCGATGCTTGCAAGAGGTGAGCTTCATTGCATAGGCGCAACGACGCTTAATGAATATCGGCAGTATATTGAAAAGGATGCTGCACTTGAAAGACGATTCCAGCCTGTACTTGTAAGTGAACCTACTGTTGAAGATGCCATATCAATTCTCAGAGGAATTAAAGAAAGATATGAGGTCTTTCATGGCGTAAAAATTCAGGATCAGGCACTTATTGCAGCAGCAACACTTTCAGACAGATATATTTCAGATCGTTTTCTTCCGGATAAGGCTATTGATCTTGTAGATGAAGCGTGTGCTTTGATTCGCACAGAGATGGATTCAATGCCTACTGAGCTTGATGAGATACAGAGAAAGATCATTCAGCATGAGATAGAGGAGGCTGCTCTTAAAAAGGATGACAGTGCATTATCTCAGGAGCATCTCAAAGAAGTGCAGCAGGAGCTTTCTGAAATGAGAGCACAGCTTCATGAGATGAAAGCTAAATGGGAGAATGAAAAGAATGATATTTCAAAGGTTCAGAAGCTTCGTGAGGATCTGGAAAGAATAGGCACAGAAATCGAAAAAGCTGAACGTGATTATGACCTTGATCGTGCAGCAGAGCTTAAATACGGTAAGCTTCCTCAGCTAAAAAAAGAACTTGCAGAGGAAGAGGCAAAGGCTGAAAAACAAAAGACAGGCTCTGCATTGCTTAGGGATAAGGTTACAGATGAGGAAATCGCAAAGATAGTTGCAAGATGGACAGGTATACCTGTATCAAAGCTTATGGAGGGTGAAAGAGAAAAGCTGCTGCATATGGAAGATATACTTCATAAACGTGTTATTGGTCAGGATGAAGCTGTACAAAAGGTAAGCGACGCTATTTTACGTTCACGTGCAGGAATTCAGGATCCAAACAGACCTCTTGGTTCATTTCTGTTTTTGGGTCCTACAGGCGTAGGCAAAACAGAGCTTGCAAAAGCTCTTGCAGAGGCGTTGTTTGATGATGAAACAAATATTGTCCGTATAGATATGAGTGAATATATGGAAAAATACAGTGTGAGCCGTCTCATTGGTGCGCCTCCCGGATATGTTGGATATGAAGAGGGCGGTCAGCTTACAGAGGCAGTCAGAAGAAAGCCGTATTCTGTAGTTCTGCTTGATGAGGTGGAAAAGGCTCATCCTGATGTATTCAATGTTCTTTTACAGGTGCTGGACGACGGCAGGATTACAGATTCACAGGGTAGGACAGTTGATTTTAAGAACACTATTATTATTCTGACATCTAACATTGGTTCTCACTTTATTCTTGACGGTGCAGGAGATAACGGCAGTATTTCTGAAAGCGCAAAAGCAAATGTTGAGGGGCTGCTTAAACAGTCATTCAGACCTGAATTTTTAAATCGTCTTGATGAGATCGTATTCTACAAACCGCTTACTAAAAATGAGATCTATTGTATAGTTGATCTCATGCTTCTGAGTCTGAAAAAGCGTCTTGCAGAGCGTCAGATTGGGCTTGAGATCACAGAAGCTGCAAAGGAATTTATCGTATCTCAGGGTTATGATGTAAACTTCGGAGCAAGACCATTGAGACGTTTTATACAGCAAAAGCTTGAGACTTTAGCTGCAAGAATGATTATTGAAAAGGATCCTATGCCGGGTACAGTTATTCATGTAGACTTTAATGGAAGAGAGCTTATAGCGCAATAACAGATGAAATACGGGTGTTTTTCAATAAAAATTTACTCAGAATATAGCCAGATTCCGTGCAAATGTCAGTTTTCTGAGAAAATCTTGACAAACCTGAAAGAATAGTATATAATGCCAATAGACTAAATTTTTGGAGGAAACAATAATGACAAAAGCAGAACTGATTCAGGCAATGCAAATAAAGAATGAATGCACCAAGAAGGATGCAGAAAAGGCTGTAAACAGCGTATTTGCTGTAATTACAGATGCACTGTCAGCCGGAGATAAGGTAACAGTATCCGGTTTTGGCTCCTTCGAAGTACGTGACCGCAATGCTAAGGAATGTAAAAATCCTAAAACAGGAGAGACAATTCAGGTTCCTGCTTCTAAGGCACCAGTGTTTAAGGCAAGTAAAAATCTTAAGGAAGTTGTAAACAAGGACTAAAAGTCAGGAGGAATTAAAAATGGCTGCAAGAAAGAAGAATGTTGCTGCTGAGGTTAAAGCAGCTGAGACAAAGACTACTACAAAAAAAGCTGTTGAATCAGAAGTAAAGGCTGCTGAAACAAAAACAGCTGCTAAAAGAGTTAGCAAAAAGGTAAACATCGAGCTTCAGTATGCTGATAAGAGTGTTGATGTAGCATCTCTGGAAAGCAAGGCAGTAGCTGCATGGGCAGAAGCAACAGGCAATACAAAGGCAGCTGCTAAGACTATCAATCTTTATGTAAAGCCTGAGGAAAATATGCTTTACTATGTTATTGAGGGCGAAGCAGGTATGCTTGAACTTTAATCAAAGAATATAAAAAACAGTCGTATCGTCTTATAGGACGGTACGGCTTTTTTTGTTCTATACGTGTGACTTTCAGCATATTATGAAGCAGAAATGTTAATGTAAGAGCCGCATAACTTCAGCTGATATTTTGCGATGCATGATAACAAGTAAAAAACAAAGGAGCGTATGAATATGATAGACATATGGACAAGATATTTTTCATATCTTTCGCCAAGACTAAGATGTGCTGTTCAGTCTATGCAGCAGACGGATACGGACAGACTACAGGAGATAAGAGTGCGCCTCGGCAGACCTTTGGCTGTAACTGTCGACGGCAGAGAGTATTTTCTTATGGTAAGCGGAAATCTCACCGCTTATCCTGAGCAGGCTGTAAAGGTCACAAAGACAGAGATAGAAGAGACATTCAGAAGCATATGCGAATATTCTGTATATAGCTATGCCAGAGAGCTTCGTGAGGGTTATATAACGCTCAGAGGCGGAGCAAGAGTCGGTATATCAGGAACGGCAGTATATGAGAACGGAAGGCTTTCAGGAATGCGAGATATAAGCAGTCTTTGTTTCAGACTTCCGAGGCAGGTTATAAACTGTGCGGCAAAGCTTGTTCATGAAGCAATACAAAGGGGCAGCTGTGGAATACTTATAGCTGGGAAAGCAGGCAGCGGAAAGACAACCATGCTGCGTGATATATGCAGAATATTGGGTAGCAGGCATCGTGTATCGCTCATTGATACCCGAGGAGAGATCGCAGGGATACTTCATGGTTCTCCGCAGTATGACATAGGTACTCATACAGATATATTTGACGGTTTCCCAAGAGGTGACGGTGCTGTTATGGCGCTTCGTGCAATGACTCCTGAATACATAGTGTGCGATGAAATAAGTACCCGTGATGAGGCTGCGGCTCTTTTACAGGTTTTCGGATGCGGGGTAAATATTATTGCTTCGGCTCATGCAGGAAGTCTTGAGGATATAATGAAACGTACGGCGCTAAGACCGCTGCTTGATGCAGGAGTGTTTTCCTGCGCAGCACTTCTCGGGGAAGAGACAAAGCCCGGAAAGCTTGTATCTATCAGGAGAATGGACGCTGTATGCTAAAGCTTTTAGGGATAATATTCATAATCATATGCGGTGCAGGCATAGGTGCTAAAGCCTCTGGTGATCTGAAAAAGCAGACTGAGCTGTGCATTTCTGTACGTACATTTTTAAGTGAGCTTAGTATTCTTATGAGATACAAAGGAGATACGCTCTTTATGCTTATATCTGAGCTTTCTGAAAGACAGAGTATACAGGAGCTGAAATTTTTATCATGTGTTCTGGATAATATGTCAAGTGGAATGACATTTCCGTATGCGTGGAAAAATGCTCTTTCTGATGATACACTTCTCTCTCCTGAGCTTACGGAGCTTCTGCTCAAATTTGGCGAAAGTCTTGGTACAAGTGATATAGAAGGGCAGCTTATGAGCATTGAAAGGTCAGAAGAGGAGCTTTCGGGAATATATGAAAATGCACTCAGCATATACCGCAGGAAGGGCAGACTTTACCGCTCTATAGGGCTTCTTGGAGGAATAACAGCGGCATTGCTGCTTTGCTAAAGGAAAGGAAATATACGTGGAGATCGACTTGGTATTTAAAATAGCAGGAGCAGGTATAATAGTGGCAGTGCTGAATCTTGTACTCAGACGTGCAGAGCGTGAGGAACAAGCAATGATGACTACACTGGCAGGTCTGATAGTTGTTCTTATGCTTATAGTTGATGAAATAGCCGACCTTTTTGAAAAGATAAAAGCGGTGTTTGGATTATGATAGGAGATACTGTAAGTGCAGCAGCGCTTTGTATAGTAGGTGCAGCGGTAGCGATTTTATTGAAGCAGTATTGCCGTGAACAGGCGATGTTTTCTTCTATTGCAGTATGCGTGATGGTGCTTGCCGCTGCTCTTGCATTTGCCTCTCCTGTTATAGAACAGCTTGAGAGTCTGTTTGAAAAGACAAGTCTTGATAAGGCTTATTTCAAATCTCTTCTTAAAGCAGTTGGCATATGCTATATGACAGGCATTACAGCTGACATATGCCGTGACAGCGGAGAACAGTCGCTTGCATCCGCTGCGGAGATATGGGGCAGAATGGCACTTCTCACGCTTACTCTGCCTATGATAGATTCGCTTCTTGGCATTATAACAGGAGTGTTTCAATGAAAGGAATTAAAATAAAGTTTACAGCAGTTTTCTGCTGTATATTCTGCATATTTTTTATTGCATTTTCAGGTGTGACTGTTTTTGCAGAAGAATCGGAATATACAATTTCGGAGGATCTGATATCAGCAAGCGGAGCTGACAGGGTTACCGATGATGTTCCGCTTGATGTTCAGGATGTTCTTCAGAAGTATGGAATAAGCGCAGATGATCCGGATTCTGCTGACAGCTTAGGAATATGGGAGATCTTAGAGCTTGCAGGAGATGCGGCAGTAAAAAAACTTACATCTCCGCTGCGTATGTTTTTTACTCTTATAGCAGTAATAGTTTTTACAGCCTTTGCAGAGGCTTCAAAGGGCGGATTAAAGGGAGGTACAGAACATATAAGCGGACTGATAACTGCTATAGCAGGTGCATCAGCAGTGATGCCAGACATATGCAGTTGTTTTTTGAGAGTACATGAAACGATAGCTCAAAGTGCTGATTTTATGACTGCATTTACTCCTGTATTTGCCGGAATAATAATAACAAGCGGAAGTCCAGGTGCCGGAATCTGTTATAACACGTCGGTCTATGCGTTGGTAAATATTATAATTCAGATAATAAACAAGGCACTTCTTCCATTTCTCAGCATGAGTCTTGCGCTTTCTGTAACAGATGCTGTTACAAAGGATGTTTCAATAGGCGGTCTGCAAAGATTGATGAAAACTATCGTTACATGGATCTTGGGCTTTCTTATGACTGTGTTTATAGGAGTGCTCTCTATTCAGGGAATAGTACGAGGTACTGCTGATACGTTCGCATCAAAGACGGCGAGATATGTTGTGTCTAATTTTGTGCCGTTTATAGGAGGAGCTGTATCTGATGCATACAGCACGGTTCTGGGCAGCCTTAAAATATTGAAAAGCTGCACAGGTTTTGTAGGAATAGTTACTTTGTGTATTTTATTTCTGCCTGTTCTTATGGAGCTTACGCTTTATAGGCTTGCAGTTAGCGGAGCAGCGGCAATGTCTGAGCTTTTTGGTGCGTCAGAAATCACAAGACTTCTTCGCGGTATTGAGATTACCCTTAAAATGACATTTGCCGTTCTTGTTTGTTTTTCAGTGATGTTTCTTGTAGCAATAGCGTTAGTACTTATGATTACAGGAAATGCAGCGGTATAGAGTAGGAGGTCATTTTGGATAACGTTAAGGATATGGTTTTACAGATAAGTGTTCTTAGCCTTATAATTGGAATAATCACTGCCATAAAACCATATGGAAAATATGATTCGCAGCTCAGACTTTTTACTTCATGTCTTATGCTGATAGGAATTCTTTCACCTTTTTTGAGTTGTATAAGGGATATAGATCCTGATTTTATAATCAGCAAAGCTCCTGATGAAACAGCCCAGGAACTTATAAATGCTGCTGACGAGGAGGTGCTTCGTATAGCGGAAGAAGAACTTGAGGATGCTTTGCAATTAAAGCTTGCTGAAGAATCGGTGCCGTGCAGCCGCATAGAGGTTCATATGAATACAAATGAAGATCAAAGCATAAATATTAGCAGTGTAACAGTTATAAGCACAAAAGCAGAGGAAGCGCAGCGTAATCTCAGGAATATTTTAGGAAAGGATGTGGAGATCAATGTACAGGAAAGCTTTTGAAAAGCTCAAAGCCGCTATGGGCAGTGAAAAATCTGTGCGCCTGCTGGTTCTTGGAGGATTTGCCGGACTTGTATGTATACTTCTTTCATCATGGCTTCCTGATAATGAAAATCAGCCGGAGAATGCGATTGAAAGTATTACAGAAAATACAGATGATTTGTCAGAGGAATCACTCCGATATGCAGGAATGCTTGAAGATCGTCTTGAAAATATGCTTTCTCAGATAGACGGAGTAGGTAAGTGCAGTGTTATGCTTACAGTTTCAGGCGGTGTTTCATATTCTTATGCCCAGAATGCTGAGCAGCAGATAGGAGAAAATTTACAGGAAATAAAAAAACAGCACGTTATTTTAGATGAAAAATCAGGTGACAGGGCGCTTGTGGAGCGTACTTATAACCCTGAGGTCGTAGGAATTATAGTAGCTTGTGAAGGAGGAGAGCATAATGTAGTCAGAGCAGAGATAGTAAGCGCTGTTGGCGCCGTTCTTGATATCCCATCTAATCGAATATGCGTTACAAAGAAAATTAATGAAAGCGAGGACTAATCATGAAAAAGCCATCACTTATAATCGGAAAGAAGCAGATAATATTGTCATGTCTTACTCTTATGCTGGCAGTAGCCGTTTATGTAAACTACGCCATTACAAAGGATGATGTTGAAAAGTCTCCTATGAATACGGCTGATATTCAAGGTACTGTATCATACGGCGATATAGAATTTGTAAATGCAAAGGCATCGAATGATACTGTAAAGACAGATAAGAATAATAAAAATGAAAATAATAAGGAGGAAAGTACAGAACAAAATAGTGATTTGAAAGAAAAAAAGGATGATAAAAAAGCTGATATTCCGTCAGCACAGGCAGAGGGTCAGTCTGCTGAAGAATATTTTGCACAGGCACGGCTTGAAAGAACGATCAGCCGTGATGAAAGCGTTGCAACACTTCAATCTATTATGGGAGGCGGTGACAGGACGGATGATGAATATATCACTGACGCTATAGCGGCTGTGGAAACATCAAAGCTTATAGAAAGCGAGAGTAATATTGAATCAATTGTAAAATCTATGGGTTATTCTGACTGCATAGTATACTTAGATCAGGATAGTGCAAAGGTAGTTGTACAGACAGAAGGCCTTGATAGTGCAAAGGCTGCGGCAATAAAAGACGTTATTTTAGGGGAAGTTACAATTCCTGCAGAAAATATCAGACTTTTTGAGGTGAAATAGTTGTAATCTTAGAATTTTTTTGGTATAATAGAAGTATGTAACCTGAGATAACAAAAAATGATGTATAAAATATTAATGGTATACAGATTGCTGCTTAAAAACAGCAGCTTTTCTGTCTGCCATGCTTTAAATACAGGAGGTAATTATGACAGATAATGGAGTAATGACAAGGCATGAAATACGTGAGTGTGCATTTCTTATTTTATTTGAACTTTCATTCCGTGAGGATGATACCGTAGAAGAAATGTATGAGCTTGCACAGGAGATCCAGGAGATTACTGTAACTGACTCAGTGAAAAGTATGGTAGAAGGTGTTCTTCTACATAAGGATACGATCGACGATATTATTGCGAAATATAGTACAAAGCGCAGTATTGCAAGACTTCCAAGGCTTAATCTTACTATCCTGAGACTTGCTCTTTTCGAGATCCTTTATGATGATACAATGCCTGATAATGCAGCCATTTCCGAAGCAATAACTCTTGCCGGCGAATACACGTATCAAGAGGATACTTCATTTATAAACGGTGTGCTTGGTTCCTATGTCCGTGAAAATCGCAGTGAGCAGCTTAAGGAAGAACATGTCTGAATATCTTGGGCTGGATACCAGCAATTATACGACTTCATGCGCTGTATTTGATACAAAGAGAAACATTCTGCGTCAGGAGAAAAAGCTTCTTCCGGTCAGATCAGGCGATGCAGGACTAAGACAAAGTGATGCTGTTTTTCATCATACAAAGCAGCTTCCTGAAATAATGGAGAAATTATTGCCCGAAAGGCTGCAAAATCTTAAAGCAATAGGAGTATCCGTCAGACCGAGAAATATTGAAGGCTCATATATGCCGTGCTTTCTGTGCGGACAAACCTTGGCAAGAGGCATATCTTCTGTTACGGGAGCTGAAATATATGAAACATCTCATCAGACAGGACATATTTTAGCAGCGCTTTATTCAGCAAAAAAACTCTCACTAATAAAAGAACCGTTTATTGCGTTTCATGTAAGCGGAGGAACTACAGATTGTCTTTACTGTGAGCCATGCAGCGATACACTTTTTAAAATAACCGAGCTTGGAACTTCACTTGATTTAAAGGCTGGACAGGCTGTTGACAGGGTAGGGATTATGCTGGGACTAAGATTTCCATGCGGCAGAGAGCTTGAAAAGCTTGCAATGAAAAGCACACGCAGGTGGAAAGTAAAACCTGTCATAAAAGACGGCAGCTGTTGTCTTTCAGGACTTGAAAATCAGTGCCGAAAGCTTATTTCAGACGGTGTTTCTTCTGCTGATACAGCTATGTACTGCCTTAAAGCTATAGAGGTTACTGTTGCTGCTATGACAAGAGAAGCACTTCTCAAAAAAGGAGATATTCCAATAATATATGCAGGCGGAGTAATGTCAGACAGACTTATAAGAGATTCGCTTGAAAGAGAATTCGGAGCATTTTTTGCGGAGCCTGAATTTTCCTGTGACAATGCAGCAGGTACAGCGGTCTATGCGGCAATTATGAACGGAGGAATGCAGCTTGGCGATACTTACAATTTCACAGCTTAACAGATATGTTGCATTTCGTCTGAAAGAGGACAAGGCTGTACAGAGTATTCTCGTTCGTGGTGAAATATCAAATTTTACCTGTCATACAAGAACCGGTCATTGTTATTTCACACTTAAAGATTCGGAATGTTCAGTAAAGGCTGTAATGTTTCGTTCGTATGCGGACAGAATAAAATTCAGACCTAAAGATGGTATGCATATTATAGCGGCGGCATCGGCATCGCTTTATGAGCGTGACGGAAGCTTTCAGCTATATGTTACAGATATGCAGGAGGACGGCATAGGTCAGCAGCAGCTTGCATTGGAGAAGCTTAAAATGAAGCTTTCAGAGATGGGCGTATTTGACCCGGCAGCAAAACGTACTTTACCGCCGTATCCGGGCAAGGTCGGTGTTGTCACATCGGGAACAGGTGCAGCACTTCAGGATATAATAAATGTAATATCAAGACGATATCCACTGTGTGAGCTTCATATTTTTCCATCTCAGGTTCAGGGTCAGGCAGCCCCTGAATCTATAGCAAGAGCTATTGCAAATGCAGAACGCTATGGCTGCGATGTTCTTATAGTGGGACGAGGCGGAGGCTCTTCGGAAGATCTGAGTGCATTTAATACAGAACGTGTCGTTATGGCTGTATATAACTGTACTGTTCCAGTCATATCCGCAGTCGGACATGAAACGGATGTATCTCTTACAGATGGAGCAGCCGATCTTAGAGCCCCGACTCCGTCAGCAGCAGCGGAGCTTGCCGTTCCCTCTATTTATGAACTTGAGCAAAGACTTAATACAGAAACAAGGAATCTTATGAAGTCATTTGCAGATGATATAATGCAGCGTGAAATGAGATTGAATAAACTCTCAGAGCGTCTTTTTGCGCTGTCACCGGATCAAAGGTATATTCTTGCAGAGCGTGAGCTTAGCACTCTATCTGATAAGCTGCATGTTCTTATCAGATCAAAAGTGCAACAAGCAGAAAATTTGTTCCAAAGGGAACTTGTGCGCCTTGATGCTCTTAGTCCTTTAAAGGTGCTGCAAAGAGGATATGCGCTTGTTTATAAGGATAATAAAATATTGCGAAATGCCGAGGATGCTTCGGCAGGAGAAGAGCTTGATGTAATGCTGGATAATGGTCAGCTTCGTGTGCAGGTTCTCAGCAGAAAGGATGATATAAATGACATTTGAAGAAAATTTAGGAGTGCTTTCTGAGATAACTAAAAAGCTTGAAGAGAATACTCTTACTCTTGAGCAGTCCGTGGAGCTTTATCAAAAGGGAATGAGCATTTCGGCGGAATGTGCAAAGCAGCTTAAAGAAGCTAAGCTGAAAATACAGGATCATAAGGAAGAGGAGGAAGATGTATGAAGGAAATACATATGCAGCAGATGAAAGAAGATGTAGAGCTTGTTGAAGAAGCGATTAGAAGCTATATTCCTTATGAAGAAAGCGTAAATCGTCAGAAGAGAGTAATAGATGCTATGCGTTATTCTCTGGAAGCCGGCGGAAAGCGAGTAAGGCCTGTTTTGGTACTGGAGTTTTGCCGTATGCTTGGCGGAGATCCGAAAAATGCTCTTTCATCGGCGGCTGCTCTTGAAATGATCCACACATTTTCGCTTATTCATGATGATCTGCCTGCTATGGATGATGATGATTATCGCCGTGGAAAAAAATCCTGCCATAAAGAATTTGACGAGGCAACTGCGATACTTGCAGGAGATGCACTTTCTATTCATGCGTTCTCTGTCATTGCAAAGGATAATGATCTGAGTCTTGATAAAAGAATAAAGCTCATTGACATTTTGGCAGAAATGTCCGGTTACAAGGGTATGATCGGTGGACAGGTAATAGACATGGAAAATGAAAATTGTAATGATGTTGATATAGAAAATCTCTATGCTATGTGTGCCGGAAAAACTGGCGCACTTATCAGATGTGCCTGCATTATGGGATGTATTTCAACTGGTGCTGATGAGGAAACTATTGCAAAGGCTGATAGATATGGTTCATGCGTAGGCCTTGCGTTTCAGATAATAGATGATATTCTTGATGTTACAAGCACCACAGAGGTTCTTGGAAAGCCTGTTGGAAGTGATGCGGTTTCAAATAAGACAACTTTTGCGACACTTATGGGTATTGAAAAAGCTGATGAACTTGCTGCTAAGCTGACAGATGAAGCATTAGGAATACTCGATCAATTTGATAGGCGGGATTTTTTGAAAGATATGACGCACGATTTATTGGTGCGAATAAAATAAGGGGAAAGCGGCATTGAGCCGCAGAAGTAGATATATGAACACCACAACCGGAAAAAAGAATCCTTCAGGAAGTGCAGATATGCTTGAAACGCTGCACTTTCCTGAGGATTTGAAAAAACTTAATTTGCAGCAGTGCAATAAGCTCTGTCAGGAGATAAGAACAAAACTTATTTCCACAGTATCAAGAACAGGCGGACATTTAGCGTCAAATCTTGGCGTAGTTGAGCTTACTGTTTCGCTGCATCGTATATTTGATTCACCAAAAGATAAATTTGTCTGGGATGTAGGTCACCAGTGTTATACACATAAAATTTTAACAGGAAGAAGCGACAGATTTGATACCCTAAGACAAGAGAATGGAATCTCCGGATTTCCAAAGCCATCTGAATCAGAACACGATTCATTTATAAGCGGGCATAGCAGCACAGCTATTTCCGTAGCGGCTGGTATTGCCGAGGCTAATCGTCTCAGAGGAAACGACAGCCATACTGTTGCTATCGTTGGAGACGGTGCAATGACAGGCGGCCTGACGTATGAGGGACTTAACAATGCCGGCAAAGCAAAGGCTGATAAGCTTATAGTTATTCTTAACGATAATGAGATGTCTATTTCAAAGAATGTCGGTGCGCTTGCAAAATACCTTTCATCAATAAGAGGAAGCGAGAATTATGTCAAAGCAAAAAAGCGTGTTGAGAGAAAGCTTACAAGTACAGCGATAGGAGTTCCAGTTGCAAAATTCATAAAGAGCTCAAAAGATGTGCTTAGAGATACTGTTCTCGGCTTTTCTACAATATTTGAGGATCTGGGCTTTGTATATCTGGGTCCTGTTGACGGTCATAATATAGAAGAACTTGACGATGTGCTTCTTGCAGCTAAAAACTACGGCTGTCCTGTACTTGTTCATGTAAATACAGTAAAGGGAAGAGGCTATAAGCCTTCCGAAAATAATCCGGGTGAATATCATGGCGTATCAAAATTTGACATTGAGACCGGAAATCCAGAGGCAGCCTGTAAGGATACGTTTTCTGACATGCTTGGAAAATTTCTTGTACAGACAGCCAAAAAGGATACAACCATTTGCGCTATAACAGCGGCTATGGAGCATGGAACGGGACTGCATCATTTTTCAAGGGCATTTCCAAGAAGATATTTTGATGTAGGCATTGCAGAACAGCACGCTGTAACTTTTGCAGCATCTCTTGCAAAACAAGGATTTTTGCCGGTATTTGCAGTTTATTCTTCATTTCTACAAAGAGCGTATGACCAGCTGATGCATGATGTTGCAATAAGCGGAGCTCATGTTGTTCTTGGAATTGATCGTGCCGGTATTGTAGGTGAGGACGGAGAAACACATCATGGTATGTTTGACGTAGGATTTATAAGCACCGTTCCCGGTGCTGTCATATATTCTCCTTCATGCTATGACGAGCTTTATATGTGCATGAAAAGAGCTATGTATGAGGATACAGGTCTTGCGTGTGTACGTTATCCGAGGGGAGCGGATCATACTGAATTTGATAAGACAGCTCTGAATTCTGATTATACGCATATTTCAGGAAAAAAGACAGATATCTTGCTGATATCCTATGGCAGAATATATGACCATATGTTCAAAGCTCATAAAATTGCACAGGAAGAGGGCATAAACTGTGATATGCTCAAGCTTACAAGGATATTTCCGATAGATAGGATGATAGTAACTATAGCAATGTCTTATAAGAAAATAATTTTCTTTGAGGAAGCTTATGATATGGGAAGTATTTCCCAGCAGCTTGGCACTCTTCTTATGGAAAACGGTTACAGAGGCAATTATAAACGCATAACGGCAAAGGGATTTATAAAACAGGCTTCAATGAATGCTCAGCTTGAAAATCTTGGTCTCAGTACAGAGGCTATGCTAAGAACGATAAAAGAGTTAGCAGGAAAGGAAGTATCTGATGGCAAGGCTTGATGTAGAGCTTATCACAAGAGGTATTGCATGCAGCAGAGCAAGAGCGCAGGAGCTTATAAAGGGCGGACAGATAAAGCTTGATGGTATTGTATGTACTAAACCTTCAAAACAGACAGATGAAAAATCTGAAATAACTATGGAAGGAGAAGGTCTTGCATATGTAGGCAGAGGAGGTCTTAAACTTGAGCGAGCTGTCAGGCTTTTCGATATAGCCCTTGATGGCTTGATATGTATGGATATAGGAGCTTCAACGGGTGGCTTTACGGACTTTATGATTCAAAATGGCGCTGAAAAAGTATATGCGGTAGATGTCGGACATGGTCAGCTTGCTGATAAACTTCGTCAGGATATACGTGTCATAAACCTTGAAGGAACAGATATAAGAACACTTGACACGGATATAATCTCTGAGCCGGTAGATTTTATATCAGCTGATGTTTCGTTTATTTCTCTAACATTTATACTGCCTCATATAGCACGTTTTCTAAAGAAAAATGGTACTGCTATAGTTTTGATAAAGCCACAGTTTGAAGCAGGCAGAGAAAATATTGGTAAAAATGGTATTGTAAAGTCACGCAGTGTACATATGAATGTACTTGTGAGGATAAAAGAGGAGCTTAGCAAAAATGGGCTTTCTTTCGTTTCTCTCTGTCCATCTCCTGTAAGAGGCGGATCGGGCAATATAGAATATCTTGCGGCAATGTGCAATTCCGATAAACCAGATGCTGCCGTTGACCTGAAGGCTGTTATAGAAGAAGCCTTTTTAATGCAGAAATAAATATACAAGGAGTACGTAAACTTGAAGGCTGTAATTTTTCCTAATCTACAAAAGGTAAATGCGCTCTCATGCGCACGAAATGTTTGTGATGCTCTTCACTTTAATGAGTTTGAGGTTATAGCTGACCCACAGCTTCAGGCACTTTTTTATGATAAGTCGTTTGTAAAGTATACTCCTTTTGAAAAGTCAGTGCAAAATGCTGATTTCGCAGTTGCTATAGGAGGTGACGGAACGATCCTCCGCTGTGCTAAAGCTCTTATAGGCTTTGATATAAAGCTTTTAGGAATAAATACCGGCAGACTTGGATTTATGGCGTCGATCGAGCCGACACAGCTCAATGAGCTTATAAGACTTAAAACAGGAGATTATCGTGTATCGACACGTATGATGCTCTGCGGTGATCTTACGGATGAAAAGGGATATGTATTTCAGCATTTTACAGCTCTGAATGATATAGTACTTGGCAGGCAGTTTGCACGGGTTATTGATTTTTCTGTTTACAGAAATGAGGTTCTGCTCGGACAGTATCGTGCTGACGGAGCTATTTTCAGTACGCCTACAGGTTCTACTGCATATGCACTTTCAGCGGGAGGCAGTGTTATAGAGCCGGAATTTTCATGTATAGGTTTTACTTTGATATGTCCGCATTCACTGGCATCAAGACCGATACTATTTTCACCGGAAAGCAGGCTTTGTGTAAGACTTTCCGCACGTGATGATGGTGAGGTTTATATTTCCTCAGATGGCGAAACGCCAATACCCTTTGATTCAGGAAGTCATCTAACTATATACCGTTCAGAACATACGATACAGATTGTGGATATGAGTGGCAATACATTTTTTGATTCACTGAACCGTAAGATAACACATTCGCTCAAAGGCAATATCAGTAATGACAGCAGCGGAGGTTTTATATGAAAAAAGAAAGACATTCACTCATTCTCACGCTAATAGCAGAAAATGATGTGCATACACAAGACGAGCTTCAATGTCTTTTGGAAAAGAATGGCATATATGTAACTCAGGCAACGCTTTCCAGAGATCTCCGTGAGCTGCGTCTTACTAAGCAGCACGCAAACGGCACAGTGCGTTATGTCAAACCTGACACATCGGCTGCAATGGACGGTATTATAAAGGAAGCTGTACTGAGAACGGACTATGCAGGACATATGGCAGTTATACACTGCAGACCTGGAATGGCTCAGGCTGCTTGTGCTGCATTTGATGCGATGAAGAAAAACGGAGTAGTTGGAACTATTGCTGGGGATGATACTATTTTTGTACTGATGCGTGAGGAGCAGCAGGCAGAAAGTCTTGCGCTTCAATTTCGCAGCGGCGGCATTTCTACGACTGATTAAGGAATCGAGGCTTTTTATGCTTACTGAAATTTATATTGAAAATTTAGCAGTTATTGAAAAAGAAAGAATTCCGCTTTGCGGTAATTTTAATGTATTTACCGGTGAAACAGGTGCAGGTAAATCTATTCTTATACATGGCATAAATGCAGTTTTAGGACAGCGTGTTACAAAGGATATAGTACGTACAGGCTGTAATAAGGCTATTATTTCTGCTCTGTTTCAGGATATTGATGACAGTGTAAAAAATGTTCTTTCTGAGCTTGGCATAGAAGCAGAGGACGAGATTCTGCTTACCCGTGAAATAATGGCAGACGGAGGAAGTACCGCAAGAATAAATCATAAAACTGCAACTGTAGGTGCGCTGAAGCGTTTGGGCAGCGTACTTATTGACATACATGGTCAGCACGACACGCAGATACTTATGTCATCAGACAGACATATGGAAATGATAGACAGATTTGGCGGCGATGATTCCCTTCTGCTGTCATATCAGGAATGTTTCAGGACATTGCAGAAAAAAGCAAAAAGACTCAGTCAGCTTGTAAAGCAGGATCAGGAGAAGCAGAAAAAGGCAGATTTCTTTAAAACACTTGTTGCTGATGTTGAAGAGATCGGGCTGAAAATGGGAGAAGAGGATGAGACGGCAAATTCTCTTGAACGCTTGATGCAGTCCGAGAATATCATAACTGCGCTTAGGTCGGCAGCGGCTGCAATAGACAATGACGATGCATCGGATGCTGTAAGTCTTATCAGAGATGCCGAAGGTTCAGTGGATTCTCAGAGCGATTATGTGCCTGAAGCTGAAGAACTTGCAAGTCGTCTGAAAACTACAGAGCTTGAGCTTCGTGATATTTCAGAAACACTGAGAAATCTTGCTGAAAATATGGAGCTTGATGAGATAAAGCTTGCTAAGCTTCAGAGCAGAAGCAATGCGATAAGGGAGCTTACACGGGCATATGTATGTACAGGCGATGAACTGGTAAGCAGATGTACAGATGCAAAGGCGCAGCTTAAAGATATGCAGGATAACGCCGAAGAAATACAACAGCTTAGACGTGAGAAGACTGAGCTTTTGGCCGAGGTTTCAAATAAAGCAAAAGCACTTAGCAACTACAGAATTGAAACGGCTAAACGTTTTACAAGTTCAGTAGCAGAGCAGCTTCAATTTCTCGATATGCCCGGTGTACGTTTGGAAGTATCTCATAGCGTTGGAAAGCTTACATTGCAGGGCATGGACAGAATGGAGCTTATGATATCAGCCAATAAAGGTGAATCATTAAAGCCTCTTGCAAAAATAGCATCAGGCGGTGAGCTTTCCAGAATAATGCTTGCACTTAAATGTGTTATTGCAGATAAAGATAGCATTCCTACTATGATCTTTGATGAAATAGATACCGGTGTAAGTGGACGTGCAGCACAGAAGATAGGAATTAAGCTTCGTGAGCTTGGCAGTGTAAGACAGGTTTTATGCGTTACGCATTTGTCACAGATAGGAATTATGGCGGAGCATCATCTTAAAATTGAAAAAAAGCAGGAAAATGATCGTACTTCCACAAAGGTGATCCCTCTTGATTTTGAGGGACGAGTTCGTGAGATAGGACGTATAATGTGCGGTGAACCTCCAAGCGAGCTTATTCTTAAAAGTGCAAGAGAAGAGCTTCTAAGGCAGCATCCGCAGTTTGCTAAGGAGAATGAAAATTGAGACTTTGTTTCAGAAGAGGACTTATTCATGGAATACCAATAGCCCTTGGATATTTTTCTGTATCCTTTGGGTTTGGAATAATGGCAGTCCGAGCAGGACTTACAGTGATAGAAGCTGTATGTATATCAATGACAAATCTTACATCAGCAGGTCAGGCGGCAGGCGTAGGCGTTATAGCTGCCTGCGGTACATATATAGAAATGGCTGTAACTCAGTTGGTTATAAATATACGCTATTCACTAATGGGTTTGTCACTTTCACAAAAGCTTGACAGTTCATTTAATACACCTCACAGGCTGGCTGTTTCATTTGGAATAACAGATGAGATCTTTGCTGTAGCATCAGCACAGCCGTCTAAGCTTACTCCGAGATATATGTATGGGCTTATTCTGATAGCATTTATAGGCTGGAGCGGTGGAACACTTCTTGGTGCAGTGGCAGGAAATATTCTTCCTGCGCCTATAACAGATGCAATGGGAATAGTGCTTTACGGAATGTTCCTTGCAATAATTATTCCGGCTGCAAAAAAAAGCAGGAGCGTACTTTTTGTAATAATCATAGCGGCAGCGACCAGCACAATTCTTTATTATGCGCTGCCATCGCTTTCAGGAGGATTTCAAGTTATAATCAGTGCCGTAGTTGCGGCAGCTGCGGCGGCAGTGATATTTCCTGTTTCGGAAGAGGGTGGGGAAAAATCATGAATATATTTATATATATTGCAGTAATGGCAGGAGTTACATATTTAGTTAGAATGATTCCTTTTACGCTTATGAGGAAGAAAATAAGCTCCAAATTTCTTAGAAGCTTTTTGCATTATATACCCTATGCGGTACTCAGTGCAATGACTATCCCGGCGATTTTTTATTCAACTGGAGATATGATAACAGCAGCAGCAGGTACGGCAGCAGCTGTTATTCTTGCATATTTTGGTTTGCCGCTTATTGTAGTTGCTTTGGCAGCATCAGGAATGGCGTTTATTGTTGGATTTATTATATGAGAATTTATGATAGGTGCATACTATAGAGCCAGCCGTGAGGGATTATGCATGAAAGACATTAAAATAATGCTTGACTATGCTTTATAATGTATTATTAAACTTTTTGAAATGACTTCTGAATGATGAATAAAAAAATTTATTGGAGTGATGAAAATATTATGAAAATGAATAAGAATATTGCCGGATTTGAAAAATCTAAGTCTGTTCATTATTCAACATCAGTAACTGCAACAAAAGGAGAGAAAATTGCTGTTTTTTTGACAACTGTGGCGGTATTTGCAACAATTGCTGTTTCAATTATTATTGGTAACATTCTAATGTTTGTTTTGTCAATAGTATTTGGAATCTTGCTTATTTTTGGCATTATGATTTTTTGTGTGTTCAGACCTGTTCATAAAAAGGAACGCATTGCAAATAGTCAAAAAGTAAAAATAAAAACTGATTATTCATACAATAACATAACCGGCAAGGTTAAAGATAATTCGCAGATCGAAATAATTAAAAACGACATCTCAGAAGTTATTGATATTGATACTGGATATGACCAAATAAAAAAAGATAACAATTAAAAATATTTATTAAAAAAGCCTGAGAAGATTTCAAGTTCTCAGGCTTGAATTATTATATAGCAACTTGACAAAATCAAAATAACTTGCTATAATTAAAACAGATGTTTCAAAACATTAGTTTTAAATAGAAAGAGGTGAAAACAATGCCGCCAAAAGCAAAATTTACAAAAGATGAAATTATAGAAGCTGCATTTAGTATTGTGCGGTCAGAGGGAATTGATGCTTTAACAGCCAGAGCATTAGGGGCAAAGCTTAGAAGTTCGGCAAGACCGATTTTTACAGTTTTTAAAAGTATGGAAGAAATTCATCAGGAGGTGATAACTGAATCAAAGAAGCTTTATTCAGAATATATAAATTATGGACTAAGTCAAAGTGAAATTCCAGCTTTTAAAGGCGTAGGCGTAGAGTATATACACTTTGCAATTGCTGAGCCAAAGCTGTTTCAGATATTATTTATGTCTGAATATATTGAAAAGCCTAATGTATCAAATATTCTTCCTATAATTGATGACAATTATTTTCAGATACTTGATTCAGTTAAAAAGTGTTTTTCACTGAGTCAATCTGATTCTGAATGGCTGTATCGTCATTTGTGGATATATAGTCATGGGATAGCTGTGCTTTGTGCTACCAGTATGTGTTCATTTTCCGCTGAAGAAATAGGTAAAATGCTGACAGAGGTCTGTATATCTATGGTAAAAAGTATAAAGGAGAAAAATATAAATGATTGAAATAAACGAAATAACAAAGTCATACGGAAATGGCGATAATAAATTTCAGGTGCTAAAAGGCATCAGTACAAAGATATGTGATGGAGACTTTGTTGTAATATTAGGCGCATCAGGTTCGGGTAAGTCTACATTTTTAAATGTTATGTCAGGTCTTGAACGTCCTGACAACGGAAATATTATATATAATGGAAATGATATAACTAAACTTTCGGATAATGCTTTAACAGAATTTCGCAGGAAAACAGTTGCATTTATTTTTCAGCAATATTATCTGCTGCCAAATATGACTGTAGAGAGAAATGTTCGAATGGGTGCAGATCTTGCAGGTAATTCTGATTATAAGGATATTATAAAAGCTGTAGGTCTGGAAAATGAAATGAAAAAATATCCGAGCGAGCTTTCAGGAGGTCAGCAGCAAAGAGTATCTGTTGCAAGAGCACTTGCTAAAAAGCCAGAGGTTTTATTCCTTGACGAGCCAACAGGAGCATTAGATGAACAAACAGGCAGACAGGTTCTTGATTATATCTGTAAGCTGCAAATGGAATATAAATTTACTATTGTAATGGTAACACATAATATTAATATTGCCGAGATGGCAAATACTGTTATAAAAATGAACAGTGGTAAAATAACACAGATAAATACAAATGAAAAGCAGAAAACTGCTTATGAGATCGGCTGGTGATACTATGGTTATAGGAATAAAAGACATATCAAAGCTCATTGGAATTTCTATAATAGCTTGTTGTGCAGTGCTTGTTTGTACGATGTTTTTGAATTTTTATTTTGACGTTTATCAGATAAAAGATATACTTTCGTCAGAACATGAAAGAATTTTTTATAATGCGCAGGTATCTACAGCAAAAGTTGTATGCATCGTAAGCGGCGGATGTTTGCTTATAACATCAGTAATAACGCTTTTGTTTCATATAAAACATTACATAGATATTCACAAAAAAGAGCTTGGAATATTGAAAGCACTGGGATATTCTAATGTAAAGATAGCAAGAAATTTTTGGATATTCGGAATAAGTATTTTTGTTGGTGCAGCAATTGGATTTGCAGGTGCATTTATTTTAATGCCATCGTTTTATAAACTTCAAAATAAAGATAAGATTCTGCCAGAAATTTACATACATTTTCATGTGGATATTCTGTTGTATCTTGTTTTGCTGCCTACAGCAGCATTTGCTGCTCTTTCAATTATTTATGCCTGTTTTAAGCTCAAAAAACCCGTGATTAATCTTTTAAAGGATAATTTGCAAGCGAAATCAAAAACAGAAAAGAAAATGAGCGGTAGAATCACAGACCGCTCATTCATTGATGATTTAAAAAGAAATACACTCAGCTCCAGAAAGTCGCTTGTATTTTTTATTATGTTTGCTTCGTTTTGCTTTTCTGCAATGACGCAGATGTCTGCCAGTATGAGAGATCTGTCCAGTACAATGATGGCTGGTATGATTCTGATAATAGGAATAATACTTGCCTGCACAACGCTTTTCCTTGCAATAACAACGGTAATTAAAGGAAATACCAAAACAATTGCAATGATGAGAGTATTTGGATATTCACAAAAAGAGTGCTGTAGATCTCTTCTTGGATGTTATCGACCTGTATCATACATCGGATTTGCACTTGGAACTGTATATCAGTATGCTTTGCTTCGTATTATGGTTGATATTGTATTTAGGGAGATAGATGGAGTTCCGCCATACAAATTTGATTTTCCTGTTATGATGATATCTCTTGTATTCTTTATTGTTATTTATGAGATAGTGATGTACTGTTATTCTGAGAAGATCAAGAAAATATCTGTTAAGGAAATAATGGCTGAGTGAGTGACCTATAGGGAACACCGCACAAAAACCGCCTGACGGCTTTGCACCGTATCTGTGTGGTATTGCCTATAAAGTTATTCAGGTGCTTTTGATTTTATTTCTGCTTCTGAGAATAAAAAAGCATATCCATAGCATAGCCATTGAAACTGGAAGTATTTTTATGCTTATGCCATATCCGACTGCTTCTGTTATTCTGCCGAAAAATGCGTAGAACAGTACGTCAAACAATGTAGCCACAGCTGTTATCAGACCTACTGCTGCTCCGGAGGTAGAATGAGTGAAAAAGCTTGATATCATAAGAATATTAGTGGGCCATATTACTGAAAAAGCAAGTCCTGACAAACATAGAAGCCATATGCCTTCCTTTTCAAGAAATATTCCTGCTATATATAGAACTGATGCCGAACTTAAAAATACCGTCATGCTGCGCATAACGCCCATTTTCTGAACAATGGGTGCAAATGCAAGCCTTCCAATTGTTATTCCGCCAAAGAACAGCGACAGGAACATTGAAGCCTTTTCAACTGTAAAGCCAAGATATTCGCTGCCATATGAGGTGAGAACATTTTGTATACCGTGTTCAGAAACGTAATAAAGTCCGCATATGAATATCATGATTATACTTGCCGGATTTTTAAATACTGTTTTAAAGCTGTTTTCTTTCTTTTCAGACGAAGAATTTTTATCCTCCGGAAAACGTGAAAAGATAAGCAAATTTACGGCAACAATTGCAAGGACGATCAGAACTATATTTACTATATGCCAGCTTTTCAGATCGGCAGGAACGCCTTGATGTGAAAGTCCGCTGTCAGCCATTTTTCCGCCGAATTTCTGCATACCTGAAATGCCTATACCTTGTGTAAAATTGAAAAAATTTGTAAATAACGCAGGTGACATAAATAGCATTGGTGTTATCAGGTTTACTGATGTTGATATCATTGTAGATGCTCCCATGCTGAATATCATGCAAACAAGAAGAACAATGTAGTTTTCAGTCAGGATATAGCAGCACAAAGAACTCATCCATATACACATCATTATAAAAAGAAATGTTTTTTTCTTTATCCTGTCGATCAGACAGCCACCGATTATCAGAAATATTACATTGCCTATATAGCTTATCATTATTATTATATTAGCGCCGGTTTCGGTAAGATCAAATACATCTGCAAACAGCGGCAGGAATACACCTCTTGCACCATCGCTTGCACCGGTGATCATCATTATCAGTAGGCAGAATGCAGTCAGCAGCAGCTGATTTAGTGAAGTTGCTGAATTAGTCAATTTTTTCATAATATTAAGTTTCTCCTCCGAAATAAAACGCTCTGCACTGAACCGCAGAGCGTTTTATTTTATATTATAGAGTTTTTTATTCAAGATATTTGCTGAATGCAGTATCAAGTGAATTTTTCATAGCCTCAGCTTCTTCAACAGTAGAAGCAGTAGCTGTGTAGTAGGCTTTAATTTTAGGTTCTGTACCGGAAGGACGGATTATAACCTTTTCGCCGTTTTCCAAGGAGAATGAAAGAACATTAGACTTAGGAAGATCTATTTTTAAAGTTTCACCAGTATTGCAATTTACTGATACGCTTTCCTGATAATCTTCAAATTTTACAACCTTGAATCCGTCGATAGCATCAGGACGATTTATGCGTAAATTGTTCATTATTTCAGACATTTTACGCATTCCGCTTTCACCTTCAAATGTAAAGCTGTGCTGAGAATGCACATAAACACCATATTTATTGTAAAGGTTTTTACGTGCTTCAATCATTGAAATTCCCTTAGTATGATAATATGCAGCCATTTCACAAATAAGCATAGATGCAACAACAGCATCCTTATCACGAACATATGTGCCTGCAAGATAGCCATAGCTTTCTTCAAAGCCAAATACATAGCGATTTTCTTCATTCTTGGCTTCAAGAAAACCGATCTGCTCACCAATAAACTTAAATCCAGTCAGAACATCTATCATATGGACACCGTAGAACTTGCATATAGCACTTATAATATCAGTAGTAACAATTGTTTTTATAGCAATAGGATTTTCAGGCATTGTACCCTTGGCGATACGCTGCTCACAAATATATTCAAGAAGCAAAGCGCCTACTTCATTTCCTGAAAAAAGGGCATAGTCGTCACCATCAGGAACAGCAATACCTACACGGTCAGCATCCGGATCAGTAGCAAGAAGAAGATCCGGCTTAACTTCGTCACAATATTTTAGACCAAGCTCAAGAGCCTCACGGATCTCAGGATTCGGATAAGGGCAAGTCGTAAAATTACCGTCAGGATTTTCCTGTTCTTTTACAATAGTAACATCAGTAATACCTATTCTGTCCAAAATGGTGCGAACAGGCTTGTTTCCGGTTCCGTTAAGAGGAGTATAAACAATTTTTAAACCGCTTTTTGCGCAAAGATCAGTATTTATTCCTTGTGCAAGAACATTTTTATAATAGGATTCAACAATATTATCACCAATATAAGAGATAAGACCAGCGTTAAGTGCATCATCAAAGTGCATTACCTTGATATCGTTAAACATATCCAGAGCATTTATTTTTGCAAGCACAGCATTAGCTGCATCAATTGTCATCTGACAACCGTCTGCACCATAAACTTTATATCCGTTATATTTAGCCGGATTGTGGCTTGCTGTTACCATAATACCGGCATTACATCCAAGAGCACGAACTGCATATGACAGCATCGGCGTAGGAGCAAGTTCGGTGTAAATATGAACATGAATACCATTAGCTGCCAGAACTTCAGAAGCAGCACGAGCAAATGTATCAGATTTTATACGACTATCATATGAAATAGCAACACTGGGATTATTAAATGACTCGTTTACATAGTCAGCAAGACCTTGAGTTGCACGACGTATTGTATAAATGTTTAATCGATTTGTTCCGGCTCCGAGTACACCTCTGAGACCGCCGGTTCCAAATTCGAGGTCACGATAAAAGCGATCACTTATTGCTTCATTATCATTTTGTATTTTATTAAGTTCAATTTGCAAATCAGCATCGTCAGTTGCATTGGAAACCCAACGATGATATAATTCCATTTGATTCATAACGAAACCTCCGTTTGACAATTTTCTTTTAGTCCATCTATATTATAT
>CAMWPG010000003.1 GCA_947176075.1 uncultured Ruminococcus sp.
AATATGTCAGTCACAAAAAGCTATTTCCTTTTGTGAAAATATCAAAAAACAGTACTCTGAAATAAATTGAATTTTAAAAATTAATTTGCGTATGACGGCTTTAGATAATAGGTTTAAAAAAGTCTTCCTCTTAAAGAGAAAGACTTTTTTTAAATATTAAGCTGTTTATTCTTTGGAAACTGTAACTGTATAAGTATCATTCTCAAACGAATCTACAGAAATCTTAATGCCCGGCTCAACAGTCTGACCTCCATTGGAATCATACCAATGGAATCCGGAAATACTGCTGTCTATAACATCACCTGCATGATAGAAATTATCCGTATCCGTATCATCAATAATACGGATCAATCGGCGTCCAGCATCATTATTTGTGAATTCACTTCCGCTTGAATACTTGAAGAATACATTCCACCCGTATTCTGTAGTTGCATCAATATGATAAACTCTGACGCCTTCTCCGGTCTTAGTCCACCAAGCCTTCTGGCTTACTGCACTGTTATTATGCATTAGTGATGAATATTCAACAATAAAATACTCTGAGAAATAGTCTCCTGCCAGTTCACCATAAGGAATAATAAGGCAGTTTCCTGCTTCAGTCTGTGCATTGGTCAGTGTAAAACTCTGGGTGTCCTTAGTTGGATCATATATCTGTATCTGATCCTTTCTAAACCATCCGCAGACAAGCTTTGAAAATGCAGAAAGATCAGACGCTGCGTCTGTATCCATCAGTTCAATTCCGGCAGCTCCATGCATACCCTCGCTGTCGTCACCACTGTATAGATAGTAATCCGGCAGTCCCATGCAGTGTCCCAGCTCGTGACAATATGAGCTTGTATAATCAAAATAATCTGTAGGAGAAATTATCTGCGCAAAACCAGTGATAATATGCCCTACCGCCATACCATCAACTCTGTATTCAGGTGCGCCGAACGCTCCTGCACAAGGCCACCAGTATTCATCTCCTGCTTCAGCCGGAACAGTGAACAAGGTGGCATCAATTTTACCATCATTATTTCCGTCCATAGTTGTAAAGTCAAATTCATCGGCAAATGCATCATAGCATTCTTTTGCAAGCTTTACCTTATCAGGACCGTATACGGCAGCATTTTCCTTTGCTGTGTATCGGAAAACTTTTCCCTTGAAATTCTGTGCGCCCTTAGATGAACGTTCATAAAAAGCAGATATACTTTCAAAAGGATAACATTCATTGCTGCTGTCGGCTTCTCCGAATGAAATTTTCTCGATAAGCTCAACATCAGGATCGTATGTATACCGGCAGTCCGGAAAATCTACATAAAATACAACCAAATTTGCATCGCCCTTTGACGGCAGTGATGCGCCGTGCTTTGCAAGATTTGCCTCGGCAAATTCTTCTATAGGCTTCGGCGGTTCTGTTGGAACTGTCGGCTCTTCAATTTCACACGAAACACCTGCCGGAAATTTGTCGATCTTTCCAAGAATATAATCCTGCATCATACGGATATCATCTATACCGAGCCACTGGTCATTGTTTACGTCTGCAAGCTGAAGCTGTGCCGCATCAAGTATACTGAAATCCCGTGCGCCGCTCTTCATAATTGAAAGGTCAAATACTGTAAGCCTGCCGTCACCGTCCAGATCTCCGTAATATCTCAGCTGTGCAGCAGATGCCGTAGTTTCTTCAGGCAGACATAATTTTGCCGCCTGAAAGGCTAACGGAATGGCGAGTAATGCCGCAGCTGACTTCAAAAAATTTTTCTTCATGCTTATTTTACTCCGATCATATGTTTTTTAATAATAATTTATTTTATTATAACACACTTCAAATTATATGTATATGACATATTACACCATATTTGTTGCAAAATAAGTAATTTTAAGCATCACTGCAAATCTGCAGTGATGCCTATCATATATCAAAGTACTCTTAGATATATATCCCTTATTTCACTCATAAGAGGATATCTTGGATTTGCTCCTGTACACTGATCGTCAAACGCCTGCTTTGTCATTGCATCGAGACTTTCCATAAATGATTCCTCACTTATACCGTATTCTCTTACATTGTCATGAATTCCTATTCTCTTTCTAAGTTCTTCTATCTTCGTGATAAGCCCGTCAAACAGTTCTTCATCACTGCCGCCCTCTACTCCTGCAAACCTTGCACATTCAGCATATCTCTCAAGTGCATGAGGATAGGCATACTGGGAGAATGTAGCCATTTTCTTCGGAGCTTTTGATATATTGAATTTCATGATCTCTGTTATAAGCAGCGCATTTGCAACGCCGTGCGGCAAATGGTGAAATGCTCCAAGCTTGTGCGCCATTGAATGACATAAGCCCAAAAATGCATTTGCAAAGCCTATTCCTGCCATCGTTGCTGCATTAGCCATCTTTTCTCTTGCATAAACATTTGAACCGTCTTCATAACACACGGGTAGATATTCAAATATATTCTTTATTGCCAGAAGAGACATTCCGTCGGTGTAATCGCTCGCCATAACAGAAGCGTATGCTTCAAGAGCATGAGTAAGGGCATCTATTCCCGATGCTGCTGTAAGAGACTTCGGCTGACTCATCATCAGATCTGTATCAACAATAGCCATATCAGGCATAAGCGCATAATCCGCAAGCGGATATTTTATGCCGCTTTGCTCATCTGTTATTACTGCAAAGGGCGTTACCTCGGAGCCTGTACCGGAGGATGTCGGAATTGCCACAAACAGCGACCTTTCACCCATCTTCGGAAATCTGTAAACACGCTTCCTTATATCTGAAAAACGCATTGCCATATTCATAAAATCAGTATCCGGATGCTCATACAGCGTCCACATGATCTTAGCCGCATCCATAGCAGAGCCGCCGCCAAATGCTATTATAACATCAGGCGAAAATTCCTCCATCGCCTTTGCTCCTGCTATGCTGCTGGAAAGCGTCGGGTCAGGCTCAACATCTGAATACACCTGATATGCTATACCCATCTCATAAAGACGGTCTGTTACCGCCTTAACACTTCCGGATTTAAAAAGAAACGAGTCTGTTACAACAAAAACTTTCTCAGCTCCGTATTCATCCTTCAGCTCTCTAAGTGCTATTGGCAGACAGCCTCTTTTGAAATATACTTTCTCAGGTGTACGAAGCCACAACATATTTTCCCTTCTTTCTGCCAGCGTTTTAATGTTCAGAAGATGCTTTACACCAACATTTTCAGATACAGAATTTCCGCCCCATGAACCGCAGCCAAGTGTCAGCGACGGCGATAGATTGAAGTTATATAAATCGCCGATACCTCCGTGAGATGACGGAGAATTTATAACAAGACGGCAAGCCTTCATACGTGATGCAAATGCAGCAAGACGCTCGACTCCTTTGGACGTATCAATAAACAATGACGCCGTATGACCGTAGCCGCCGTCCTCTATAAGACGCTCAGCCTTACATAGAGCTTCCTCGAAATCCTTTACTTTATAAAGAGCAAGCAAAGGAGAAAGCTTTTCATGCGCAAAAGGCTCTTCCGGAGATGCATCTGTAACATTGCCAATAAGCACCTTTGTATCAGGCGGTACGATTATCCCTGCAATTTCTGCGATTTTCTCAGCCGACTGCCCTACTACTGCACTGTTCAGTACACCGTCTTTCAGAAGAATCTTTCTTACAGCTTCTGCATTTTCATCAGATAAAATATGACAGCCTCTGAGAGTGAATTCCTCTGATGTATCTCTAAAAATACTCTCCGGTACAAGCACTGACTGTTCTGATGCACATATAAGACCATTATCAAATGTCTTTGAATGTACTATCGAGCTTACAGCAGCTTTTATATCTGCGGTTTCATCAATAATGGCAGGAACATTTCCCGAGCCAACGCCAAGCGCAGGCTTTCCGCTTGAATATGCAGCCCTCACCATGCCCGGACCGCCTGTTGCAAGAATAAGATCTGCGCTTTTCATAAGCTCATTTGTAACCTCTATTGAAGGCTCTTCTATACACTCGATAATCCCCTTTGGAGCACCTGCCGCTTCTGCTGCTTCTCTTAAAATCCTCGCTGCTTCCGCAGTGCATCTCTTTGCTCTCGGATGCGGTGATATTATAACGGCATTGCGTGTTTTAAGGCATAGCAATACCTTGAAAATTACCGTTGAAGTCGGATTTGTTGTCGGAATAACAGCTGCAACTATACCAACCGGCTCTGCTATCTGCAAAGTTCCAAATGACTTATCTCTTGCAACAACACCGCAGGTCTTTGTGTCCTTATAAGCATTATAAATATATTCCGCCGCATAGTGATTTTTTATGACCTTATCCTCTAAAACGCCCATGCCTGTTTCCTCAGCTGCCATTTCAGCAAGTGAGATACGCATTTTGTTTGCAGCTATTGCTGCCGCATTGAAGATCTTGTCCACACTTTCCTGTGAAAACGACGCAAACTCTCTCTGCGCAAACCGCACTCTGTCCATAACATCTGATAACTGATTCATAAAAATATTCTCCTCTCAACTTGTCACAGGACTTTCATTTTGACAAAATTCTCACACCGCATTTGCTATAATAAGTAACAGGCGGTGATCCTTATGCATACCATCTACATCGACGTACTGCTGATTCTGAACCTGTACGTAAACTGGCTGCTTTTGCGCAGCAGTGCAAGACTCACTCACACAAGGCTCTCAAGTCTGCGCTGCCTTTTTTCTGCCGCAGCAGGAAGTCTTACCTCCCTTACAGTTCTTCTGCCGCAAATGCCCTTGCTGCTTTCTCTGATAATAAAGCTCCTTTCCGCCGCAATACCTGTAGCCGCAGCCTTTGGCATTACAAAGATCGGGCGATTTTTGCGTCACTTATTTGTCTTTCTCTGCGTAAGCTTCGTCTTTGCAGGATTTATGCTTGCTCTGTGTACATTTTCAGGTGCAGATCTGCTCATATGGAGCGGCAGCTGCATATACCTACATTTTTCACTTACAGCGCTTATTTTATGCACATCTGTGGCTTATTTTTTGCTGAAAGTTTTTTCCCTTATGAGGCTCAGATTCTTTCGCTGTGATGAAAGCTACGAGGTCATAGTACGCTTAGGAGTTCATACTGCAAAGCAAAAGGGACTGGCAGATACAGGAAACGGCCTTACCGACTGTTTTACCGGCAAGGCTGTTATAATTTTCGGTAGAGATGCACTTTCCTCTATACCGGAGATAAATACTCCCGAGAAGCTTCCCGGATATAGGCTTCTGCCTTACGCCACAGTATCAGGCAGCGGAATATTACCTGTATTTCGTCCGGACGAGGTCATTATAAAAAGCATAGGTCAAAGAAAAACGCTTAGTGCGGATGCACTGGTAGGGATCGCAGGAGATCAGAATTCCGCTATTTTCAGTCCGAACCTGCTTCATGTACTGTGAAAGGAGAATCCTATGGGCAAACTTATTTCATTAAAGGAACGTATCAGACAGCTCTTGCTGGAACTGATTCCAAAATGCGGTGTTCATTACATACACGGCACAGACACTCTTCCTCCGCCTCTTACCAGAACTGAGGAAGCAGAAATATTCACACAGCTGTCAAAAGGCGATCCAAAGGCAAGAGAAACTCTTATTGTACACAATCTTAGACTTGTTGTGTATATTGCAAAGAAATTTGAATCGACAGGCATAGGAATGGAAGATCTTGTTTCTATCGGCAGCATAGGACTTATAAAAGCTGTAAACACATTCTGTCCCGAAAAAAAGATAAAGCTTGCTACATATGCATCACGCTGCATCGAAAACGAGATACTCATGTTTTTGCGTAAAACAGCTCAACATAAGAGCGAGGTATCCATTGACGAACCTCTTAATATAGACTGGGACGGCAATGAACTGCTTTTATCAGATATTCTTGGTACCGATGAAGATATAGTCAGTCGCAATATTGAATCAGAAGCCGAGCGGGATATGCTTCGTCAGGCAGTATCAGGACTTCAGCCAAGAGAGCGTGAGATAATGGAAATGAGATTCGGTTTCATTGATGGACACGAACGCACTCAGAAAGAAGTTGCAGAGGCTATAGGGATCTCTCAATCGTATATATCAAGACTTGAAAAAAAGATAATACGCAAGCTTCGCACCAAGCTTGAAGCTTTCTGAAACAAAAAATCTGCCGCAGAGCTTAATCTGCGGCAGATTTTCTTTTATATGCTAAATAAACAACCTGAACATAATCATTCTTATACGATCGGTGCTCCCGGACCGAGCTTATCAGTAGCCTCTACCATGAACATAAGGAGGAGGTGAGCATCGTTCATATCTACAACATTATCATACAGTACATTTGCATTTTCTTTCTGCTGTGCATTGAACTTTATGATATTTACATTGTACTTATTAAGGTAAACAAGGTCTACCAGAGAAACTGCCTTATCAAGGTTTGTATCTCCATAAAGTGCATTCAGCTTAGGATCAAACTCAGTAGTAGTTGTTGTAGTAGTCGTTGTAGTTGTGGTAGTCGTTGTAGTTGATGTTGTTGTTGTAGTAGCAGCACCCTTAACAGTTACCTCAATTTCCTTGACCTGACCCTGCGGAGTCTTAACTGTTATAGTAGTCTTACCCTCGCCTACTGCTACAACCTTACCGTTGTCATCAACTGTTGCAACGTCAATATCACCGGTAATGTATGTGCAGTCACTTACGCTGGACTTGAGCATCTCCTCATCGCCTACCTCCATGATAAGCTTACCCGGCTGAACAACAAGCGATGTCTCAAACATATCCTTCTTAGCCTGGTTATTTCTGTCATCTGTTGTATAGTAGAGTGTTATATCCTGAACAGATACATTAGAAACTTCCTTGCCTTCCTTTCCTGCATAATACAGTGCGAGCTTAAAGTTATCTGTCGGCTGCTCAGTGCTTATATAGTTTGTACCGTTGCCTACATATTTGCCATCTTTGTCTTTTACAAGACCTCTTGCCACCTGGCTTGGTATTATCCACATGAATGTGTATTCATTCTTGCTCTCATCTGCGCTTATAAGGCTTATAGCTCTTCCTTCATTTTCTGATGGACAAGCATCTGCCTGAAACCAGTAGTCAGCTGTTGCGCCCTGACAATTTTCACGTACAGATGTACCAGCACCCAGAACCATTGTATCTACAGGACTTGCAGACTTTAATGTAAAGAGGATAGCGTATACATCACAAGTAATATCATAATTTACATCGAAATCAGCATACTTAAATTCTGTTCCTTTAGCAGAAAGCTGTGTACCAAAAGACTTCTTTGTATCTGCCTTATAAGGGAATGTTATATACTGAGTATAGGTAAGAGCTGCGCTCTCAATGTCAAGAGATTCAAGCGGAGTATACTCTTCAGCTTCGATCTCACCATACCAAAGCTGGAATGAGATGGTATCGTCATTCTTTGCTGTAGAATAAGGAACTACCTCAGCCGGAACGTCCCATGTTACATTTACATAGTCACCAAAGTTCTGCTGAACCAGATTCTGACCGCCGCCTACTTGAACTCCAAACTTGATGTCAGTACCGTTAGCCTTATTGTAGGCTTCAATACTGTCCATAGTTTCCTGATAGGAGTCCTTACCAAGGTCATTATACCAGTAACCTGCATTCTTATCAAGCTTCAGACCAGCCTGATTCTTAGTCCATTCTGTATCAGCTGCTGTATGGCCCTGAACATTAAGACCGCCGCCGTACATTACACGAGTAACATTTGTACCCTTAGGAGCTCTGAGCGTAACGTTAAGAGATTCAACATTGATCTCAGCAGTTTCAGACTTATTTTCAAAAATGCCAAAATCCTTATAAGCGAACTTATGGCTGTTAAGCGGCAGACCTTCTAAGCGGATCTCTGCCTCAGACTTATTTATAACACCGCCTGTTACAGGATTTACTGTAGCATAGCCTTCTTCACTGTAATCCTCGCCCGTAGGACTTGGAGTCAATGTAACCGGCGCACCGCCATAGGCTTTTGAGTAGAAGCTCTTTACATCGTCGATCTTCTTTGTAAGGGTAGAAGAAATAGTTGCTGTACCATCCTTATTGTCTTTAAATGTATAGTTTCCGCTCTGATTATTACCTGTAGTGTAACCAACGCCGCCGGTATTTGCATTGCCTTCAGCAGGCGGTTCACCAATACTTGTATCCTTAGTTCCATTTACGGTAATAGAATCAAGAGTGATCTTTATCGGCTTGCCGTTTACATCCTGTGTATAGCAGTTCTGGAATTCAAACGCTTTCTCACCATACGTATCATCATAACCAATATTCAGGCTGCTCAGATCAAGTACAATTGAAAATTCGCTTGCATACGGAGTACACTGCTGACCTGTTTTTGTAACATCTGCCCACCACGGAGCCTTATCCAAAGAAATACCCATGTAATATGAGAATTGTTCAACAGGGCTTTCAGCTGACATATTGAACTGAAGAGTCTTGATACCGCTTGTTGCAAGCTTCTTTACATCGTCACGGTATGAAACATCATCTTTGTTTGTAACTTCACCCTTTGAATCCAGAACCGGTATTTCAAAGGTTCTTCCCACTGTAAGAGTATCCCCTGCTGCATCGGCAATGATCGTGGTTGTCATCATGCTCGATGTAACTGAAGTCATTCCAGCCAGCATTGCTGCACTGACAAGAACAGCTCCAATACGTTTGCTTAATTTCTTCATAGCTAACAATTTCCTTTCATACACTAAATTATTTACGCCCGTAAAATGATTTGTTCATTTTTGTTGTTTCTGCTATTATAACATACATATATTGAATCTATATAAACATTTTTTTAACAAATTCATTTTAACATTTTTTTGAATATAGATTTTTTCGTTTTATTTTTGTGCATTTTGACGAAGCCAAAAAACTGTCGCACTTAAGAAAGATACTCATATAAAAGTAATGCCCGAAAGTAGTTTTTAGAGCTGCTTTCGGGCTTATTTTAATTATTTGTTTATTCACATAAATCAGAATTTATCTTACTAACAGGAATCAGTCATAAGAATCATATATTCAGAAGTAATAAACCCTCTTTTAGCGTAATACCCCTCTGTTCTTTCCCCTTTTGATGTTATCAGATAAGTATTAGTTACGCCTATTGTGGATAGCTCTTCTTTTAATGCTTGTAGCAGAATTTTTCCATACCCTTTATTTTGTTCTGTATTTTTTACGCAGAATTCCTGTATCTGAAAATGTATTCCATTGTAATACTGTTCTTTTTGTCCCAATATTATTCCTTTCAAATCGTTTTCACAATAAATCGCTTTGCCGATAAACGTATTTGTTTTCATCATATTTTCGATTCTAATGATAGCAGTTTCTTTTGTCCACGAATCATTCCACGGTTCAGAATTAAACACAGAAACAAACAATTCTGCATATTCAATAAGATGAGCCGAGTTCATATCTATAATTTCAACATTCATATTTATCACCTCTAAATTCAGATTTGTCTTACAATTATACATCAATAGGAGCTATATGTCAATAAACATCTTTGATTATAAGTTAAAAAGACTATGCACAGAAATCAATTTTTCAGAATTTTAGTGATTTTTTTGTTTAATTTGGTCGGTTTTAACATATATAAGAGCATAAAAGATTGGAATTTAAGTTTGAAAAACGAGGTGAAAATAGTACATTTTTTATAATCATATATTTTAATCAACAAAATTGATTTCTGTGAATACTATGGCATTTCTATTGACATATAACTTCTCTTGATGTATAATTTTATTAAGACAAATCTGAATTTAGAGGGATGATTGTATGACAATTTCATATCAAAAATTGACGAATAACGAACTTGATATATTTATAAAAATGCGTATCAATCAATTACGTGAGGAAGGTGCGAAAGAAGACATTGACCTTGTACCAGCATTAAAGAACTATTATCAACGGCACATGGCAGATAATACTTTTATTTCGTGGATTGCAGTTGACAATGAAAAAATAATTGGAACAAGTGGAATATCAATAGTAGAAAAGCCGCCCTATTTTGGCTGTCCAAGCGGAAAAATTGGTCTTTTATCAAGTATGTTTACTGATAAAGCATATCGAAGAATTGGAATTGCTAAAGAGTTGCTTTCAAGAGTTGTAAATGAAGCCAAAGAACAAGGGTGCGGAACAGTCCAGATTACCGCCTCTGATATGGGAGTCTTATTGTATTCTGACTTTGGATTTGTAAAGAACAATAATTTTATGCAGTATAATTTGTGAAATAAATTCTGATTTATGCAAATAAACAAATAATTAAAATAAGCCCGAAAGCAGTTGAAAACTACTTTCGGGCATTACTTCTATACGAGTATCGCTATTATCTGCGGCAGTTTATGATTTACTCATCACTCGAAAAAGGCTTTGCTGACACTATCACCTTATAATCACCGGATGCCCATACATCATCATACTTATCAATAGATATAGTCGGAACACATGAGAATGAAGAAGCATCATCACCGCTCTGCTGAACGCTCAGCAGATCTACCGTTACCGATATCTGCTTTGGGTCAATTTGAGATATTGAATCCTCATTTCCCACTATCGTTACGATAAGCTGCTCTGTTACCACAGAATATGTATGCGATGACGGAGCATTGATTATATTTATCTCGCTGACAACGAAATCTTTCTGAACAAGTCCAGTGGAATCAAGGGAAAGATTCACCGTGTTTATATTAGACAAATTTTCATAGCCCTCTGGTGCTTCAAGCGTATAATTTTTTGAAAAATCAAGCGTTATACTGCTAAGCGGTATCGTATCAAGTGTAAATTCCTCAGTATTTGAAAGCGACTGATCCGGTGCGGCAAGAGTAACCTTATCTGTTGAAAGAGTGAGTCTATCTCTAAGAAAATTCTCATTAAACGTACTCGGAACTCCTCTGAGCTTGTATGTAATATCCATCTCTTTTGTATACTGAACCGGAACATCAATAGTATACGTTACCTGATCGTACTCAACGGGACTTTCCTCACTAAGCAATATCTGACTGCCGTTTGAATCACAGAATGCTATGCTGTCTGAAACAAGCTTCGCTGCTGCGCCTATCTCTGTTGAGGATGCAATAACAACAGATGCATTTTTTATCTGCCCTACGACCTGAGCAGGACCTGTAACATCTATCGTAGCCGGCGAAACCACTACATTCTCTTTGTTGATGATACACCCCTCTGCACTTTCAATATTTGTAAAATCCGGCAGAACATCAAGCGTTACAGTTTTTATCTTATCAAATCTTACATTCACCGACTGCGGCGAAATAGATTTGACCGTAAACTCTGTTCCGTCTATACTTTTTACTACAATATTCAAATTTTTAGTACCTGCTGTTGTAATATTAGGTATCTCCGCATATGCAATCAAATTATCCTTATCCAGCGTACCGACCTTTGAACGATTGCCCTCGATCCTGACGCTTACTTCTTCCACATCACGGTTTATCATGCTATATCCGTCAGCAGCAGCAGCAGTTCCTTTAAGGTCTATCACAAGAGGAATATGGCTGACCGTAACAGGTGTTGTAGGATAAATTGTAATTGAGATCACAAACCACATTATGACAGCTATTATCACAGAAAACACCATAGTTGCCATATGATTTTCAAACATATGTGTCACAGGACGGAAACCTTTGAGACGTTCCATAAAAGTTTTTTTGCTTTGCTCGCCCATTATTTTTCCCTGCCCTTTCGCTTTGCAATATGAGAAATATGCTTTGTTGCCTTAAACAAAACCGAACCCTCGGCCGGTTCAATAAGACGGCTCTGCAAAAGCTGACTCAGATTTTCACGTGTAAATCCACTGGTTAACAAACCATTTTCAGCAACAGAAATAGATCCAGTTTCTTCAGAAACAACAATAACTATAGCATCAGAATTTTCACTCATGCCTATCGCAGCACGATGTCTTGAGCCAAGCTTTTTATTTACAAGTTCTTCTTTTTGCGGCTTAGGAAGAAAACAGGCTGCCGCCATTATCAATCCGTCACGCATAATAACAGCGCCGTCATGAAGCGGCGTTTTAGGATAAAATATATTTCCAAAAAGCTCTTTGCTCGGCTGTGCGTTCAGCACTGTACCGTTATCTATATGTTCTCCAAGCTTGGTCTGCCGTTCAACAACTATAAGCGCTCCTGTATATGTTGCTGACAGCTCAACACATGAATCGCATATAGCTTCTATCGCATTATTCCACATGGCGGCACTTTCCGTATAAGAACGATTCAGCCCAAGATTCAGTCCCCATCTGCCGTGCCCTGCCTTTTCCAGAGCACGTCTCAGCTCAGGCTGGAACATTATCACAAGAGCAAGCAGTCCGATATCAAAGGCTTCTGTAAGCAGATATGTAATAGCTTTCATCTCAAGCCACTTTGCAATAAGAAATGCACCCAAACATACAAGCAGACCTTTCATTAGCTGACCCGCCCGTGTTTCACGAACCATTTTTATTACCGCATAAACAATATATGACAAAAGCAGTATATCAAGAATATCTACCCACTCTGCTGTTTTCACAACGCTGACGATACTTTCCAGTATCTCATTTACAGACATACGGCGCACCTCCCCATGATCCGCAATTATGTATGAGGGCATTTCTGCCCTCATAACTTGCTTTATTTGTTACTCTTTACTTATTGTATCATATTTAGGTTAATGATTTCAATACCTTTTTACCACTTTTTAAATTACGGACATATTTTTTCAAAGTCTGAACAAGAAGCATCACTTCTCTATCACTATTAAACACGGATGGTGCAAATCTTACCGTGCCTTCGGGAGTGCCGTTAGATTTGTGGGCAAGCGGCGCACAGTGAAGACCTGCACGCAGACAAAATCCCTCACGGCTTAAATACTCTGCCGTTTCTTCGGGAGATGAACCCTCCACATTAAATGAGACTATAGGAACATATGAAGGCTTTTCCTTTCGATAGATGATAATCTCAGGCATTCTTGACACTGCACGGATAAACAGATCGCATAGATGCTGCTCATGGTCAAATATCATCTGAGTTCCTTTTCTGCCCAAAAATGAAAGTCCTGCACCCATTGAAGCCGCACCTACAATATTCTGAGTTCCGCTTTCAAGTCTGTCTGGCAGAAAATCCGGCTGTTCAGCCTGAGAAGATGCGCTTCCGGTTCCGCCGTACATAAGCGGCTTTATCGGAAAGCTACAGTCCGTAAGCAGCAGCCCTGTACCTGTTATTCCGTAAAGCCCCTTATGCCCTGCTGTACAGAGTATCGAGATATTATCCTTTTCAATAGAGACCGGAAGCACTCCGCATACCTGTGCTCCGTCTGCAATAAGGCATATCCCATTTTCCCTACAAAGAGCGCCTATTCTTCTTATCGGCATTATCTGTCCGGTTACATTGCTCGCCATAGTAAATATAACAGCCTTTGTTTCCGGACGAATAGCTCTTTTAACATTCTCAACAGTAATATCGTCGTCGTCAGATACCTCGGCTATCGTGCAGGTAACTGTACCGCTTTTTACAAGAGCAGCTACTGGACGGTATACCGCATTATGCTCAAGGCTGCTTATTATTACATGATCGCCTTTTTCAAGAATGCCCTGTACAGCAGTATTTATAGCATGTGTGCAGTTAAGACACAGAATGGTATTTTCAGGCTTTGCATCAAAAAAGCGTGCCGCAGCTTCTCTTACTGAATACACCATTTCAGAAGTGCGCTTCGTAAGCTCATGACCTCCTCTGCCCGCATTTCCGCCGTACATAACCATAGCTCTTGCTACAGCTTCACGAACGCTGCGAGGCTTCGGATAAGTGGTCGCTGCGTTGTCGAAGTTTATCATTCCTCGTACCTCCGCAGGTTTTCAAGTCTTTTATAGGCGACGCCGCTGCTTACAAGTATATCTGAAACCTCAGTACAGTCTCCGTTTACAATAAGCATAAAACCGCATCCTTCAATTCCAGTATTTGTAGTCCTCTTTATCAGACATTTATAGCCATATCCCTCAAGAATTTTCTGGGCTTTTCTTGCTTGGGTATATGATTCTGTTACCGCTTTACATCCCAACACCGTAATCCCTCCTTTTTGCCAGGATATTACATTATATTGGAAAGCGGCATTTGGGGTTACTTGAATAAATCCTACATAAAAAAATAATACTTTTAAAAATATCCTGTTTACGAGACGGATGTTGAATAATAATATCAATACGCCCTGATATAAAGTATTGATTTTTTATAATCATGCCATATCTTTTAATTATAGATTGAATTTTTATGAATGACATCAAATGTCTATTAAAGAATATTGTATTTCTCACTTTATGTCATTGTTGCTTCTGTAGATATATGATATAATTTCAATTGAAAGGAGGGACGATAATTTATGAACCTGCAAAAAATAGGTCTGTTTTTAAAAGCCTTACGAAAAGAAAAAGGGCTGACACAGGAACAATTTGCAGAAATTGTTAACGTATCAAGCAGAACGGTATCTCGTTGGGAAAATGGAAATAATATGCCGGACTTAGATGTTCTAATTGAAATATCCGACTTTTATGAGATCGAGCTTCGCGAACTGCTTGACGGAGAAAGGAAAAATGAAAAAATGAACAAAGAATTAAAAGAAACAGTACTAAAAGCAGCTGATTACACAAGCTCAGAAACATCAAAGTACACCAAAAAAATTCATTGGCTGTTACTTGTTGGCGCAACCCTTTTGTTTGTTGCCCAGCTAATCTGTCACACAACACTTATTGAAAATCAAAAAATGAAAGCTATTTCAGATTTTGCTCAAGGAGCATCAAGCGGAATGTTAATTTGCGGAATCGTTGCAACAAGCCGATACGGTCAAAGAATAAAAGAATTTAAACATAGAATAGCAAAAAGAAAATAACAACTTCATATTTATAATCACCGCTATTGAAAATCATGCACAGCCTAAGAAAAAAGCACATCTTCTTAGGCTGTTCTGCTTAACTTTATATGTAAACATATTATAAGAATATGCGTTCATAAGTTCAGCGCACGCATTTGTGAAGACAGGTTCTAAGAAAGCGATCAGATCATGTAATTATTTGTATAAAAAATTCCTCTAAATAGCAAAACTGTGCAGAATAAACTGCACAGCCTTGCCCATATATTAAAAAAATTCACCTGCCGAGGGACACTACCCCCTCTACGTCGAATATCGACGTCGTTTTCATTGATAGATATACCGTAAGACATATCTATCATACTCTGATAAGATTTCTCTTATCCACATTTATAATCTATATTACATTTAATACCTGTCAGACAATATTAATACATACCGCCCATGCCACCCATACCTGCACCTGGTGCAGCTGCCGGCTCATCCTTCTTGATATTAGCTACTGCACTTTCAGTAGTCAATACCATTGCGGCAATTGAAGCAGCATTCTGAAGCGCACTTCTTGTAACCTTTGTAGGATCAACAATACCGCTGCTCATCATATCGCAGTATACTTCGTTATAAGCATCAAAGCCATAGCCTACCTTGCGGCTTCTTCTGATCTTATCTATAATAACACTGCCCTCAAGACCTGCATTTTCAGCTATCTGACGAAGCGGTGCTTCAAGCGCACGAAGTACGATCTTAGCTCCTGTCTTTTCATCACCATCAAGAGATGGAATGATCTTTTCGACAGCCGGCATTGCATTAATAAGTGCAGTACCACCGCCTGCTACGATACCTTCTTCTACAGCAGCCTTTGTTGAAGACAGGGCATCCTCAATTCTCAGCTTCTTTTCCTTCATCTCAACTTCAGTTGCAGCACCGACCTTGATAACAGCCACGCCGCCGGAAAGCTTTCCGATACGCTCCTGCATCTTTTCACGATCAAAGTCTGATGTTGAGATCTCGATCTGATTCTTTATTTCAGTAATTCTCTCTGCGATAGCCTCAGAAGCACCTGCACCGCCTACAAGAATTGTATTTTCCTTATCAATAACAGCCTGACGAACGCTGCCAAGCATTTCAACGGAAGCATCTTTCAGTTCCATGCCAAGATCCTTGGATATTACCGTACCGCCTGTAAGAATAGCGATATCCTGAAGCATTTCCTTTCTTCTGTCGCCAAAGCCAGGAGCCTTTACAGCAGCACACTTGAATACGCCGCGAAGATTATTAAGAATGATAGTTGTAAGAGCTTCACCCTCAATATCCTCTGCAATGATGAGAAGCTTCTTGCCCATCTGAACGATCTGCTCCAGCAAAGGAAGAACCTCCTGAATGTTGCTGATAGTTCTGTCTGTTATGAATACAAGCGCATCATCATATACGACCTTCATCTTTTCACGATCAGTAATCATGTACGGTGACAGATAGCCGCGGTCAAACTGCATACCTTCTACAACTTCGCTGTAGGTTTCAGCAGTCTTACCTTCTTCAATAGTAATAACGCCGTCTGTTGTAACCTGCTGCATAGCCTCAGCAATGAGCTTACCTACAGATTCGTCAGCAGAAGAAACTGTTGCAACTCTTGCAATATCATCAGTACCGTCTACTGGCTTGGAATTTGCTTTTATAGCCTCTACCGCAGCGTTTACTGCTTTAGATATACCCTTGCGCAGGATCATCGGATTTGCACCTGCTGCTATATTCTTCATGCCCTCGTGAACCAGAGCCTGTGCAAGTACTGTAGCTGTAGTTGTACCATCACCTGCTGCATCATTTGTTTTTGTTGCAACCTCACGCACCAACTGTGCGCCCATATTCTCAAATGCGTCCTCAAGCTCAATATCCTTAGCAATAGTAACACCGTCATTTGTTACCAGCGGTGCTCCGAATTCTCTGTCAAGAATTACGTTTCTGCCCTTAGGACCCAGTGTGATTTTTACAGTATCAGACAACTTATCGATACCTGCAAGGAGTGCTTCTCTTGCATCTGAATTATATTTTATTGTCTTAGCCATAATAAATATCTCCTTTTTTCATTGCTATATATCACTTAACGACAGCCATGATCTCGCTCTCAAATGCCATTGTATATTCTTCACCGTCGATCTTTACGGTTTGCCCTGCATTTCTGTTCATAATCACTTTATCGCCAACGCTTACACTCATAGGGATAAGCTCTCCGTTTGAAGCATACTTGCCGCCGCCGCATGCTACTACCTCACCGATTGCCGGCTCGCCTGTTACAGCCTTAGGAGAAAGCAGAAGTCCTCCTGCTGTTTTTTCTTCTTTAACTTCAGAAATCTTTATCAATACTCTGTCAAAAAGCGGTTTGATGTTCATATAATTTCCTCCTTATGCTACCACTGCAAGTTCTGTATATTAAGCTTCTTAGTAAGCCAGCTTTCAAGTAAGCTCTAATTTTTTAGCACTCATTCTTTCGGAGTGCTAATTATATTTTACCATCTTTTTCAGAAAAATCAAGTGTTTTTCCAAAATTCAGCGTTTAGCATATTTTTATCATGGTTTTAGGATTTTAATTCACATATATCACAAATAGCAATTCGCGCAGAATGCTGGCATTAATTAGATATATTAATTAATACACATTGTTTTTCATGAGTATTCATAATTTACAAGATAGACACATAATATTAGCATAATAGTTACAATTGTGTCTTGGCTACATGGTAAAATAAAAATGTGGTTTGTAAACAAACGCTATATTTTTTAAGATTTAAATTTAACAGGAAAAGAGGAGAAATATTATGGCACTGGAAAAAGTTCTGGTAGTCGATGATGACCCGAGTATATGCGATGTACTCAGAATGTATCTTGAAAACGATGGTTACAGCGTTATTTTATCTTATGATGGTGAAGAGGCACTTGTGAAGTTCAACGCACTCAAGCCTGATATCATTCTGCTTGATGTTATGCTTCCAAGTATGGACGGTTGGCAAGTATGCCGTGAGATCAGAAAGAAGTCCTCTGTTCCCATTATTATGATAACTGCAAAGGGCGATACTTTTGATAAGGTGCTTGGTCTGGAGCTGGGTGCAGATGACTATGTTGTAAAGCCTTTTGATACAAAGGAAGTAGTTGCCCGTATAAAGGCTATTTCCAGACGTATCACTTCTACTCCTAATGATGCAGAAGTAAAGGAAGTAAGATATGACAAGCTTTCAGTAAACATGACTCGTTATGAGCTGCGTGTTGACGGAAAGGTTATCGATACACCGCCTAAGGAGCTGGAGCTTCTGTTTTATCTGTCATCCAATCCGAATCGTGTATATACTCGTGATCAGCTTCTTGACGAAGTATGGGGCTTTGAGTATTACGGGGATTCACGTACCATTGATGTTCACATCAAGCGTCTGCGTGAGAAGCTGGAAGGTGTTTCAGATCGCTGGTCTCTTAAAACAGTATGGGGCGTAGGATATAAGTTTGAATCTCTGGACGATGAATAAAAATGTCTGATTCTCAACATTCGGAGCTAAAGAAGCACCGCAGATTTATTATTTCCAGAATGTTCATAGTGCAGCTTACAATTATAAGTATAATTGCAGTGACATTAGGAATAACCGGAATAACTCTTTGCCGTCAGCATATTTATGAAAATGTATCTTCAAGCTGTCTTACTATTTCAGAGTTTATAGAGAATTACTGTACATCCTCCGTAAATAATACATCAAACAACTCTATGGATATCATATCGTCAGATAAACTAATTAAGCGTATAATTGACGAAGCTGCTGATGCCTCTAATGTGTCTATATTCTTATTTGACAAAAATGGAAATTGTATAGTATGCTCTGAAAATTCCAATATCACCGCATCTGAAGCGAAGCTTTCAGTTTCTTTGATCAAGGATATCAAAAAAGGCTCGAAAATCCTGTCAGATACAAACGGTATGCTAAGGCTCAATAATAAGCCCTCCGTCATGAGCAAGGGTACTCAGTTTTATATAAATGAATCGGGCGGTTCTGTAACTGAATATTTTATGCTGATAAACACCTATACAAATGAATTAGAACATTTTATTCGTGTGACAGTAATTGTATGCCTTGCAGTGACATTAATTATACTGACATTATATATGATATTCATAAGGCGATTTACTGAAAAGTATATAGCAACCCCCGAAGCAGACATAAGCCGTGTGATTCGTAAATATGCACAGGGTGATTATTCGGAAGTTTTAAATCCTGACGACTTCAATTCTCTTTATTATCAGGAAAATATAAGTTCTCTTAATCAGATCATAAGTAATCTGAAAACTACAGGAGAGCAGCAGTCTCAGTTCATATCAAATGTATCTCATGAGCTGCGAACGCCTATGACTATCATAAGCGGCTATGTAAACGGAATACTTGACGGAACTGTTCCTAAAGAAAAGCGCACAGAGTATCTATACATAGTTTCTCAGGAAATGCAAAGATTAAAGATACTTGTTTCATCAATGCTGAATCTCACAAAGTATGACAATGGAACTATTCAGATAAATCGCAAGCTTTTCTCTATAAACAACCTTATTTTCAGAACATTCCTTATGTTTGAAAATCGTCTTGAAAAACGCAAAATACAGATCCAAGGACTTGACAGTGATACGCTTTACGTCTATGGCGATGAAGATCTGATAGGTCAGGTAGTATATAATTTAACGGAAAATGCTGTTAAGTTTGTGAATACAGGCGGTACTATATCAATTAGTCTCAAGGATACAAAGAACGCTTCTGTATTTGCTATACGAAATACAGGAACCGGTATATCCAAGGATGAGCTGCCTAAAATATTTGGAAGATTTTATAAATCAGATTTCTCCAGAAGTCAGGATAAGACCGGGCTGGGACTGGGACTTGATATTATCAGGAAAATTCTTCGCCTTCACAATGCTCAGATAAGCGTAAGCAGTGAAGAAAATGTTTTCACAGAGTTCTCAGTATCTTTACCTAAAAAGTCTGAGGAGCAGGACTAAAAACAAATAAAAGGCGAAGCGCTCAAGGCAGGATATGTCTGTGTTTCGCCTTTTTGATTTACCTTAGAGCAAGGACAACACTGCACAAGAAAGGAGATTATTTTTAATATGGATGAGAATATTATTGCAGATGATGGTGAATTCCAGAAAAATAATGAAAATAACATCGATCCGGAAAATGCCTCTGAGCCGTGCATTAACAGTACACCGGAGGATAACAGCGATGCACTGCCTGAAAACGAGGCAGAAGCATTACCAAAAGCTTCTGACTGCACCGAGCATCGATCGGTAGATAATACTGCTTACGGCAATGTACAATATGAGCCGCCGGCTTCACAGCAGCCTCAAAAAATACGTAATCCATATATTCAAAGCGACCAGTACAATCAGTATACACAGTTCAGACAATATCATCAGCAATTTCAGCAGAATCCATATCAGCAGCAATATCAGCAATACCAGTCTCAGCAAACAGTTATTCAGCCGGCTGTCAAAAAAACTATTCCTTTAACAGACGGTCAGAAAAAAATTGCCACGCTTCTGAGGATAGGCATTGTACTTATTGCTCTTATTTTTATTTACTGTATTATAAGCGATGTTTTTGAATATAGACATTTCAGATCGGAATATAATTATTCATCAGGCGAATATTCCGATAATGTATCTGATGAAAACAATTCCGGCGACAATGCAATTATATACCGTGAGGGCAAGCCTGCAAACAGCAATGTCGAAAAGGGATCCGTCACTGACGGAAAATATACTGTAGAAGAGCTTGCCGCTTCTGTAAGCCCATCTATAGTTCAAATATCCGCAGCAGATGCCAATGGTACAGTCGGCAGCACGGGTTCAGGCATAATACTGTCAGAAAATGGGTATATTCTGACAAATGCCCATGTCGTAAGCGGATTTGATTCATTTGAGATCACTGTATATAACAACGACGATCCGTATAAAGCTAAGCTTATAGGATATGACAGCAAATCAGATTTAGCTGTCATGCAAATCAAGGCAAATGACCTCATTCCTGCAACTATAGGATATTCAGAAGAGCTGAGCGTCGGAGAAGAAGTCGTAGCTATCGGAAATCCGGCAGGTCTTACAAGCTCTGTTACCAAGGGTATCGTATCAGCTCTCGGCAGACAGATCCGCAGCGGCTCTACCGGCTTCTATATGGACTGTATTCAGACTGATGCTGCGATCAGTCCGGGAAATTCCGGCGGCGCTCTTGTAAATATGTACGGTCAGGTCGTGGGAGTTACATCTTCAAAATATGCAAGCGCATATTACAGCGGCTCGGCATATGAGGGACTCGGCTTTGCAATATCTATAGATCAGGCAATGCCTATTGCAGAAGAGCTTATAAATCAGGGATACATAAGCGGTAGAGTACGCATCGGCATAACATTTACATCGCTCACTGCTGAAGCCGCTCAGACTGAATTTGCAGCAAACTTTAATATTACGGATTCTCCATGCAAGGAAGGATTGTGGATATCCGCTATAGATCCTAAATGCGATATTGCAAAATCTGAGCTAAGTGTAAATGATATAATTTTATCGGTAAACGGACAAAAGGTAAACGACTACGATGATCTCAGCGCTATAATTATGGAGCATAAAGCAGACGATGAGCTTACGGCAACGTGCAGAAGATACACATTCGGAGACGAAAAAGGCACACTAAAACATAAAGATTTCACTATCAAATTCAAGCTTATGGAGGATACCTCCGGCGATTATTAAAGGATGACATTACTATGAGAAAAATAGCAAGCTTTAAAGTAAATCACGATACATTGAAGCCTGGTGTTTATATATCACGCAAAGACGGCGATGCGGTTACATACGATCTGAGAATGAAAACGCCCAACAGCGGCAGCTACATTACTCCCAAATCGCTGCATACGATAGAGCATCTGCTTGCAACATATGTAAGAAACTCGGAATATTCAGACGAGGTGATATACGCAGGTCCTATGGGATGCAGAACAGGCTTTTATCTGATAATGAGAGACAGCGTATCGTCTGATTCTCTGATATCACTGCTTAGAGCAGCATTTGAGTATATAGCAAATTTCAGCGGAGAGATACCAGGCAGTACAAGGATCGAGTGCGGCAACTATATGGAGCATGATCTTGATGCAGCCAAAGCTGATGCAAGGGAATACTGTGAGATACTAAAAAATGTAACGGCTGGAAATATGTCGTATTAAGCCGTTTTTTAGATTTTTCTTTACATATTTCCCGATGTATGATATAATATAAATAATTTAGCTGTATTATACTATAATTTATTAATGGAGGTAGTTTTATGGCTGACATATCATTTTGCCCAAATTGCGGAGCACCCGTTGAAGGCGAAAGAAATACTTGCAGCTGCTGCGGAGCAATTCTTCGTGAAGCCAAAAATCAGCAGCAAGACTTCGGCGCAACACCGCCGCTGGACAGTTTATTCAATCAGCAAGGCTTTGGCAATGTACCGCCGCCGCAGAATCAGTTCTCAGGACAGAATTTCGGACAAACACCGCCGCATCCTATGCAATATGAAAACTATAATCAATATGCACAAAACGATGGAGCATACAACGGTTGTGCTATAGCCGGTCTGGTTCTGGGAATTATTTCTATCGTTATGTGCTGCCTGCTCTGGTTAAACATAATATTGGGAGTTGCAGGTATAGTACTTTCAATCGTTGGCTTTAAGAGCTTCAAATACAAGGGCTGCGCTATAGCCGGTCTTATCTGCTCTATTGCCGGTACATTATCGACTTTGGTTTTAAACGCTGCGACCTGGTTTTAACCATTGCTATTATAAAGAAAGAGATGGAGTGTATTATGAATATTAAATCAGTATGTAACACCTGTGGAATGACCCTTAACGAAAAGGCATCGTTCTGCCCTACGTGCGGAAGCCGAATGAACATTATAGAAGTTCAGCCGGAAAATGCAAATTATGAAGAAAGTCCACAAGCCCAGAATCCGCAGCCGGAGATCCAAAATTCCGGCAATCCAGCATTAGACGCTGCGATGAATAACGGCAATCCTTCATTTAATTCTGAGAATATTCCGCCAGTAACAGATAATATACCGCCTGTTCCGCCGACAATGAACAATATTCCACCAATACCGCCTTTAAATATAAACGGCTATCAACCGACTAAAGAACCCAAAAACGGCAAGGATACAGTGGCGCTTGTAGGTATGATACTTAGTATAATATCAGTAGTTTTGTGCTGTCTGAATCTTCTGGATCTTCCTATTGCTATAGCAGGTCTGATCCTGGGCATTGTGGGAATCAAGAGTGTACGAAGCAAGGGAATGGCTATTGCAGCTATAGTATGTTCATCTATAGCTATAGTTCTTTGTATAAGCATATTCTGTGTAGGCTTGTCAGCAATAGAGGAAGGCGGCAGCATTTACAGTGATATTGAAAGTATCTTTGATGATGGCGATGACGATATATGGAATTATGAGTATCACTACAATTGGGACTAATTAAAAAAACAGCTGCACTGTAAAGAGCGGCACTCATAAAGAAGTTTTCGCCATAGCACTTATGATTTTCAGTCAAAAGCGCTATGGCGTTTATATTGACAATGTAACGGCTTTGATTGTATAACTATTACTAAAACAAATTGGTATTCTTAAGGAACAAAACAATAATGTGTACTGAATGCTATATTGATGAAAATAGAATAACACCGTTGTTAAATCCGATAGAATGTTTACAAAATCATACACAATACATTTGTGGGACTTGTGGACGGTGTATCTGTATTGAACGTGACCCTAAACGTGGACTGCAAAGATGGAATTTTCCTTTCAAGTCATTAGAAATTGCAAAAATGTATTTGCGTACCGCTGATTACAGTATGAAAAAATCTTGTGGTATTTATGAAATAGAAAGTGAAAACGGCAGACATTCTTATAAAATTTTTGCAAGTGATAAGGATTTGCAATTATATTTAAAAAAGAATAAAGGTAAATTTTGTAAACGTATGAAACCTATTTTCACTGTTGCAGAATATAAGGAATATGCAAATACACAAATACGAAAATTGACTTCTGATGAAGTACAGAAATATATGTCAGAACGATAAATTCTGATATATACGAGTAATCGAATAATAACAACAAGCCCCGAAGCAGTTATAAATAATTGCTTCGGGGCTTAAACTTCTTTATGAGTATCTAACTAAAAAGTGCAGCTGTTTTTTTATTATTTATGATACACTATCTACAACTTAGCAGGATCTTGTTTTCTTTTCTTCTGCCAAGAGCAGAAAGTCTTGAAATCATATCACAAGTTTTTGCCCATTTATGGGCGGAAATTTGTGAAAATGGGATTCCAAAGGGCGTATCTGCCCTTTGGCAGGGGCTTACGGGGACAGCGTCCCCTTGCCTGAGTTGTGGATAGTTATTTATGATACTTGCTTCCGCTTTGTATCTGATAGCTTCTGTATATCTGTTCATAGAGCATTACTCTTGCAAGTTGATGCGGAAAAGTCATCGGGGACATGGAAAGTCTCAGGTCTGCTCTGCGCTTTACTTCATCGGATAATCCGTATGAGCTGCCTATGATAAATGTAACTGTACTATCACCTGAAACTCCCACTGAGCATATTTTCTCTGAAAGAGACTCACTGCTCATGAGCTTTCCCTCTATGCACATCGCTATTGTAAATCCTTTCGTTCGCTTCAGAAGCTGCTGTCCTTCCTTTTCAAGGGCAGCAGCTATTTCCTTTTCAGATGCCTTTTCAGACAACTGAACAGGTTCAAGCTCTGTACATTTCAATGTACAGTACCTTGACAGTCTTTTTTGATATTCCGCAGCCGCATCACGAAGATATTTTTCTTTAAGCCTTCCATATGCAAGTATCTGTATTGTCTGCATAAAAAATCACCGTCTCTCTTAATTCATCCTGCTCTGCTGTATAACAAGATGTTTATACATATGATTCTATCTTAGGAGCAGATTTCTTTGTTTTGTATATTTTTGTCTGACGAACACAGTTAATAACGCCTTTATAAGAAATAATTCTTGTTATAACAGCCAAAACTGCACATAAAAGGAATATTACAAGAATAAGTAATTTATTGTCTGTCAAGGCATCGGAATAATCACGTATTAAAGCTAACACAGCCATATAAATTGTTATACATACCGCATAGATAATAAAACATAATATCCCACTTAATACCTTGCCGATAGCACCATAGAATTTAAATCCTGTTCTTACACTTATATAAAACAGCATACAAACCGCAGCATAGAGAATGAACATAAAAGCAGTTTTAACCAAAATAGCCATTCCATAGCCGCTTACTGCCATTGCAATAACATCAATAAGCATTACTATAATAACAGTAAAGTCCAGAAGCATCATCATTTGCATAGGTGTTTTATCAAGCTTCATCGGCATTGCAACAAAAAGCTTATAGTAATTGGTATAATTCATAGCAACGACAATGGCAGTAACCAGCAAAACTACCACAAATACAACGCTCGCCATGCTCCATAATCCATCCATAAATTCCATATTATATCCTATATTGATATTCATGATATTGATAAAAGTCATTAGCAATATCATAAAAGGGAACATACTTTCCATGCCCATAAGCTTTATGCTGTATAGCATTGACTTTATATTCTTAAACATTCTTTTCCTCCTTGAAATACCACGGTGCGTTCATCTCACGCTTTTCAATATAAAGCTTTTCGATGGCAATAACAGCGATTATTCCAATTACTGCAAAACAAATACACGGAATGCCTGCAACTGCACACAATGGCTTTGCCATGACAAACTTATCAAAAAATCCAAAAATGCTGCCCATCCATAATATGTAAAAAACTATAAGCACTCCTGTGTAAACCTTGCTTTTTCCAAATATGCCGAAAACAGCACTGTACATTATTACTGAGAACGCAACTGCTGCTATAGTTATAATTGTTACCATTCCTCCTGCAAATCTAAGCTCAGGATTCAGAAGTATTATAATATTAAGTATAATACTTGGTACTATTTCTACGAAAAGTATGAAGCAGTAATACATAAAGCTTTGCCTGAACAGAGAAACTTTTCTTATTGGCATAGACATAAATGTCTCGTAAATATTTACACATCCGCCAAGCATTGCCTTCTGCTTCTCTATATTCTTTGCCATTCTCATAAATGGCAGTGTGCTGTTAATTGCAAAAATTGCAAGTGCCATAAATATTCCGCCAAATGCAATTGAAGCAACAGACTGAAAACCATCCTCAAAAAACTCTTTGGCATCATCAAATACACTGAAAAGCATTACACCTGTCGTAAGCAGTAAAAAAACACCAAATAATATCGTAAATACTATACTTGTACGACCAACAATATCCATCCTTGCTCTGTTTACACGTTTTACATCAGACCACTTCGGGTTATATTTAACCTGCTCTTTAACCTTAGCCATTGTTATTCTCTCCTCCAAGCTCAACTATCTCATCACGATGTCCCCAGATGCTGAATGTAAGCAGATTTTCAATATTTGGTGTATGAACGCTTACGCCCTTGAATCTATCAAGATTCTTTCTCTCAGTAAGTGCTTCAAAGTTCTGAGTTCCTCTGCGAATTCCTATGCAAAGCTTTGTATTTAATGAATCAAGACTTGTGAGACTTCCGGCTATAACTGCATACTTGTCCTCTATCTGGTCAATAGCCATGCTCTCTGTCACCTTGCCGTCGATAAGTACAGTTACGCTGTCAGCTATTTTATCAAGATCGCCTGTAATATGTGTTGAAAAAAGCACCGCACGTTCTCCCTCTTCCACTATCTCACGAAGAATGTCCAAAACCTCAATTCTTGCCACCGGGTCAAGACCTGCTGTGGGTTCGTCAAGTATCAGCATATCCGGATGATGTGCCAGCGCAAGAGCAAGCATTGCTTTTGTTTTCATACCCTTTGAATATTCTGAAAACCTCTTCTTCGGAGGAAGCTTCCACATTTTCGCATACTTCTCAAAAAGCTCCTGATCCCAGTTTTTATAAACATGGGCAAAGGCTCTTGCATATTTCTTTATATTTGAGTTTACAAGCAGAAAATCATCATCTGAAACATAGCCTATTCGCTCCTTGGCTTCGAGCTCCTCTTTTATATTATCCATACCCAGAATGCGTATATCGCCTCCTGTTCTTTCCATAGCATTCAGTATAAGCTTGATTATAGTTGTTTTGCCTGCGCCGTTTTCACCGACCAGACCCATAACCATTCCCTTTTCAATGCGAAACGACACATTGTCAAGACTAAAATCAGCATAATTTTTGGATACATTCTCAACTTCCAAAGCATAATTAGTATTCATCATTTCCATAATTCCTTTCCTTCATCATTATAAATATTTTCTATTATTTCTACAATCTGATTCTTTTCTGCACCTGCCTTTTGGCATTCCTCAGTGCATATCCTAAGTTTTTCCAGCGCTTCAAGAAGACGGTTATCCTGAAGCTGCGCAAGTTTATCCAGTCTGACAAATGTACCCTTGCCCGAAACTGTATAAACAAAGCCCTCATGCTCAAGGTCGATGTATGCCCTCTTGGTAGTAATTGCGCTGACATTCAAATCCTTGGCAAGCTGCCTTACACTCGGCAGCATATCGCCGTTTTTGAATTCGCCCTCATATATCGCCTTGCGGATACCATCTTCTATCTGCTCATACAAAGGCTTCGCACTTGTATGGCTAATTATTATATTCATTACACATCTCCTTCCCAGTGTGATATATTGTGTATATCCGATATATACAGTATATCACGTATACACACGCTTGTCAATACCTTTTTAAAAAAATTTTTATCTGCTGCAAATTTAGGAGAAACTGACGTATACCTACAAAAAAGTTTATTTATTTACTCAATATGCCTTGACAAAACCACGAAAAAAGTGTACAATAAAAGGGCTGTATTAAATTACAAGATATTCAATGTGTTTATGAACACCTCATAAACAGTTGTTTTTCATGAAGAGCAGTATGTGAAGCTGATTTGATTCATAGATTTGCGCCCATAAAGGGCTTTTGGCATAGATGCCCCATATAATATACACTGTAGTTTTTCTGCCGAAATTTTTCGATAAACGTTTTTTATGAACGGAAAGCGAGGAGCATAGACAAAAGGTCTATTACATCAATGAATAAGAATAGCGGCACATATCGCCCTAATGCTTGTACAATTATATACTGAGCAATGTACTAAGTAATAATTTTAAGGAGGTTGTGCACACAAATGATTGAAATTTGGATCGCAATTGCAATCTGCGCAGTTGCTTTGATCGCCGGCTTTGCAGCGGGCGCTTTTATATTCAAGCAGTCCGCTTTTAACAAGGGCGTTGCAGCAGGAATCGAACAGCGCAAACAGCAGGCTGAAGCAGCAATCGGTTCAGCTGAAAAAGAAGCAGACAGAATTTTGACCGACGCAAAAAGAGAAGCAGAAAGCAAAAAGAAAAATGCTCTTGTAGAAGCTAAGGATGAGATCCATAAGCTTCGTACTGATGCTGAAAAGGAAATCAGAGAACGCAGAAGCGATATCGGCAGACAGGAAAGACGTATTCAGCAAAAGGAAGAAAATCTCGATAAGAAAACTGATAACCTTGAACGTAAAGAAGATGCTCTTCAGAAAAAGCTGAAGGCTGCCGAGGAAAAGCTTTCGGAGGCAGAAGCTCTGAAAAACGATCAGATGAACGTTTTGGAACGTATATCCGAATTCACCCGCGAACAGGCTAAGGAGTATATTATCAATACTCTTGAAAATGAGTTGGTTCATGAAAAAGCTATAAAAATCACTGCATATGAACAGAACCTGAAAGACGAATGCGAAGAAAAGGCAAGAAATTATATTTCTCTCGCTATTGCAAAATGTGCCGCAGATCAGGTTTCTGAAACTGCTGTTTCAGTAGTAGCTCTTCCAAATGACGAAATGAAGGGCAGAATAATCGGACGTGAGGGACGAAACATACGCACACTGGAAACACTTACAGGTGTTGATCTTATTATTGACGATACACCGGAGGCTATTACACTTTCATGCTTTGACCATGTGCGCCGTGAGATCGCTCGTATCGCACTGGAAAAGCTCATAGCTGACGGCAGAATCCATCCTACAAAGATCGAGGAAATGGTTGAAAAGGCTAAACGTGAGGTCGAGCACCGCATACGTCAGGAGGGTGAACGTGCCGTTCTGGAAACAAATGTACACGGCATCAACAATGAGCTTGTAAAGCTTCTGGGTCGATTGTACTATCGTACAAGTTATCGTCAAAATGTACTGAACCACTCTATCGAAGTTGCAAAGCTCGCCGGCATTCTGGCATCCGAGCTTGGAGTTGACGCAAATCTTGCCCGCCGCGCAGGACTTCTCCACGATATCGGCAAGGCTCTTACTGCTGAGATCGAAGGTTCTCATGTACAGATAGGCGTAGACGTATGTAAACGCTATAATGAAAATGCAGACGTTATCCATGCAGTTGAATCGCATCATAATGATGTTGAACCGAAGACTGCAATTGCGTGTATTGTACAAGCTGCTGACGCTATATCTGCTGCAAGACCTGCTGCAAGAAGTGAAAACTACGAGAATTACATAAAGCGTTTGCAGAAGCTTGAGAGCATCTGTGCAGCTTATGAGGGCGTTGAAAAATGTTACGCACTTCAGGCAGGACGTGAGGTACGTATTATGGTTGTGCCGGAAACTATCAATGATGAAAAGATGATTCTGGTTGCACGCCAAATAGCAAAGCAAATCGAAACTGAAATGGATTATCCGGGTCAGATAAAGATAAATCTTATCCGCGAAAGCCGTGTAGTAGATTACGCAAAATAAGAATATTCTAAGGGGACTTTCACAGTCCCCTTTTTTGCTGCAAATCGTCACGCAAATCAAAAGGGACTATATCTCTTTTGCGGAGAGCATCAGGAGGCAGCTCTCCTGACATAATTATGATTTATTTAAAAATTGATTTGCATTGAAAACCGTAAAAAGGACTTGCAAACAGTGCATTCTTGTGATATAATAAAAAACAACAATATAAACAGGAGCTTTCTATGGGAAAAATTTTTGATACTCATGCACACTATACAGACAGTGCATTTGACGAGGACAGAGACGAGCTTATAGCGTCTTTACCGCAAAAAAACGTAGGTCTTATCATGCAGGCGTGTACGGATATTGACGACGCTGCAAAAATTCTTGCCTTGTCAGAAAAATATGATTTTATGTATGCATCAATAGGTATACATCCTGAAAATATAGCAGCCGGAGTGCCCGAAGATGCCTGCGGCAAGCTCAGACTTCTCGCAAAGCATAAAAAGGTTCTGGCAATTGGCGAGATCGGACTTGATTATCATTATGAAGGCTATGACAGAAAAGCTCAGACAGAGCTTTTTCGGATGCAGCTGGAGCTTGCAAAAGAACTTTCATTGCCTGTTATCGTTCACAGCCGTGATGCAACAGAGGATTGCTTGAATATTCTCCGTGAATACAAACCAAAAGGAGTCATGCACTGCTTCAGCGGAAGTGCAGAAACTGCACGGGAGGTCATCGAGCTGGGAATGTATATCGGATTTACAGGAGTGCTTACATTTAAAAATGCAAAAAAAGCTCTTCGTGCCATTGAAGCCGTGCCGATGGACAGGCTTGTTCTGGAAACAGACTGCCCATATATGGCACCTGTACCACACAGAGGCAAGCGTTGTGACAGCAGTATGATAATACATACCGCCGCTGCCGCTGCAAATGCCCTTGGAAAAAGTACAGAGGAAATACTGGTGCAAACCTTTGAAAACGGTATGAGGCTTTATAATTTATTGTAATAGGGAAAGAGGTTTTTAAAAATGTCAATTCTTTATATGCTGTTGGCTGCTTTGGGGCTTATGGTCAGCTTTGTATTTTTGGTAAAGGGTGCTGATTATTTTGTTGAAGGCTGCGTATCTATCGCCAAACTATTACAGATACCTAATCTTATCATAGGACTTACAATTGTAGCTATGGGAACAAGTGCGCCTGAAGCAGCAGTAAGTATTTCCGGAGCTGTTACCGATCCTTCAAATGCAGGTATAACCCTCGGCAATCTGCTCGGATCAAATCTGCTCAACATTCTGATAATACTCGGTATTTCCGCAGTAATAGTCCCTATGAGCGTTGATAGTTCACTGCTAAAAAAGGATTTTCCCCTGCTTATTGGCTCAGCAATAATAGTGCCGCTGCTTTTCTGGGCATTTGGATACAGAGGAACACGTCTCGCAGGCGTTATAATACTTGCCTTTTTCGCAGTATTTATGGTGTGGACTATAATGAATGCACTTTCAAGCAGAAAGCATTCAAACAGCGCATCTATCGGAGAAGATGACGGTGTATCAGATGATGCTCCTATGTCTAAGCTAAAGAGCATTATCTATGCAGTATGCGGTCTTGCCGTTGTAATAGGCGGCGGTCAGCTTGCTGTATATTGCGCTAAATATATAGCAAGAGGTATAGGCATCAGTGAATCGCTTATAGGCCTTACAGTAGTAGCACTTGGAACATCTCTTCCGGAGCTTATTACATCTATCGTAGCCGCAAAAAAAGGCAACAGCGATCTTGCACTTGGAAATGTTATTGGTTCAAACCTTTTCAATATACTTTTTGTACTGGGACTTTCACTGATTATATCTCCTATTTCAATTACAATGAACAATATGTTTGACGCATTGGCAGTGCTTGCAGCATCGATTCTTTGTTATGCATTTGCAGCCACGAGGAAGATAGGCAGAGTAAAGGGTCTTATATTTTTGCTATGCTACGGAATATATCTGACTTATATTATTATCAGAGATATTGCATAAATAGCGGCAAAAAATCAAAAATGATCTTTCAACAATTCAACACTCTGTTTTTACTTCAATTTATAAAATAAGCTTGCAATTTATGAAAATATATGTTATAATGACAAAGTATATACGTATATTGTCAGGAGGAATTTATATATGGCTAAAAACAATAAGAAAATGGTCGCTGCAATAACCTCTATGGAAGAAGATTTTGCAAAATGGTATACAGATATTGTAAAAAAAGCGGAACTTATCGAATATACAAGCGTTAAGGGATGCATGGTGATCCGTCCATATGGTTACGCTATATGGGAAAATATCCAGAGGATATTAGACGATATGTTTAAGGCTACAGGGCACGAAAATGTTTGTATGCCTATGTTCATTCCGGAAAGCCTTCTCCAAAAGGAAAAGGATCATGTTGAAGGCTTTGCTCCTGAAGTCGCTTGGGTAACTCATGGAGGTTCTGAAAAGCTTGAGGACAGACTCTGCGTCCGTCCTACTTCAGAAACTCTGTTCTGCGAGCATTACGCTAATATTGTACACAGCTACCGAGATCTGCCTAAGCTCTACAATCAATGGGTAAGCGTTGTCCGCTGGGAAAAGACTACACGCCCTTTCCTGCGCTCACGTGAATTCCTATGGCAAGAGGGGCACACTATCCATGCCACTGCCGAGGAAGCCATTGAGGAAACAGAACGTATGCTCAATGTTTATACCGATTTCTGTCAGAATGTTCTTGCTATACCTGTCGTTCAAGGCAGAAAAACTGACAGCGATAAATTTGCCGGTGCTGAAGCTACCTACGCTATTGAAGCTCTGATGCACGACGGCAAGGCTCTTCAGGCAGGTACATCTCACTATTTTGGAGACGGCTTTGCTAAGGCCTTTGATATTCAGTACACTGATAAGGAAAACAAGCTCAGATATCCTCACCAGACAAGCTGGGGCGTTACAACACGTCTCATCGGTGCTATTATTATGACTCACGGCGATGATAACGGTCTTGTACTGCCGCCGGCTGTTGCACCTATTCAGGCAGTTATAGTTCCTATCGCTCAGCATAAGGAAGGAGTCCTTGAAAAGGCTTCTCAGCTTTTTGAAACGCTTAAAGCTGCCGGTATACGTGTAAAGATGGATGACTCTGATAATTCTCCGGGATGGAAATTTGCCGAATACGAAATGAAGGGCGTTCCTGTTCGTGTTGAGATCGGTCCTAAGGATATCGAAAATAATCAATGCGTTCTGGCAACACGTCATAACGGAGAAAAAACTATTGTTTCCCTCGATGATATTGCCTGCACTGTTGAAAAAAAGCTCTCCGAGGTTCATGATGGTATGTATGAAAAGGCTCTTAAAAATCGTGAAGAGCATACATACTCTTGCGAAACAATGAATGAAATCACAGAAATTCTCAATGAAAAAGGCGATGGCTTTGTAAAAGCTCTCTGGTGCGGCGATGAAGCCTGTGAAGATGAAGTAAAGGAAAAAACAGGCGTAGGTTCACGCTGCATTCCGCTTATGCAGGAGAAAACATCCGGAAAATGCGTTTGCTGCGGAAAACCAGCCAAGTGCATGGTTTACTGGGGCAAGGCATATTAAATCCAGAAGATTAAGGAGTATTGAAATGAATAAAGCATCTGTTATAAACTGGAAAGGTATGTCTGTCATTGAACTTAAAGCAGGCGGATATACTGCACTTATTGCAAATGAGATAGGATCTAATGTTATCAGGCTTCATGATGATAGAAACGGTATCGAATTTTTCCGTCATACTGCTGATGTGACCCCTGAAATAATAAAGGAAAGCCCCGAGGTATGGGGGCTGCCTAATCTTTATCTGCCTAACCGCTTTGCAGACGGAATCCTCAAAACCTCAGACGCCGTATATCATCTGCCTGTAAATGAAAAAGCTCCCTACAACAACCATATTCACTTTATTCTGCAAAAGCGTTCTCATACTGTTGTCGATTTCTTTGCCGATGACGAAAAGTCTGTTGCAAAGACTGAGTATATATTCGATGAAAATGACGAAATGTATCAGTATCTTCCCATAAAATTCAAGGCAGAATTTTGCTTTACTCTCTCTGAAGGCGGCCTTGAGCACAGGGTAAAATTTACAAATCTTTCAAATGTAATGATGCCAATGTCTCTGGCTACTCATACAGCTATAAACAGCCCATTTGTTGACGGCGGATTTGAACAGGATATCAGAGTCAGAGTGCCTATCAGTGAAAAATGGGTTCTGAATGAACGCTGCCTCCCAACAGGAAAAATACTGCCGCTGGACGATTACGATAATGAATATAAAAAAGGTACAAAATGCCCTGTTTTAGTGAATATTGATAACGATATGTATTCAGCCGACTCTATGGATCGATATGGAAGAAAATTCCACGGCATTATCATGATCGACAAATCACAGGGAAAGGGCATTTCTTATGAGGTGTCAAAAGAGTATAATTTCTGGATCATATGGAATGATAAGGGATTTAACGGATATTTCTGCCCAGAGCCTATGACGGCTATGATAGATGCGCCAAATCTGGATATGTCAAGAGAAAAGACCGGATATTGTGAAGTAGCACCCGGCGAAAGCTATGAAGCATGGCAAAAGTTTAGTACATTAAAATAAATCAAAATCAGAACGGCATCTATTTTTTAGATCGCCGTTCTTTTTATCATTTAAAAGCAGTATTTATGAAACCTCGCACATTTAAGCCTTGATTGTTAAAAAAAAATATTCAATACCACGAAATTCGAAAATTGCCGAAATAAGTATTGACAATCAAAGCCATATGTGATATACTAATATAGTCGCAAGGGACAAAAGTTCAAACGACACAATCAATATGGCGGCATAGCTCAGTTGGCTAGAGTACTCGGTTCATACCCGATTGGTCGTTGGTTCAAATCCTACTGCCGCTACCATATGGCCCGTTGGTCAAGAGGTTAAGACACCGCCCTTTCACGGCGGAATCATGGGTTCAATTCCCGTACGGGTCACCACAACACAGGCTCTCAAATGACGATATATCGCCATTTGAGAGTTTTTTATTTTTGCTAAAATAAAATTATATAAATACAGAGCGTGTTCAATTAAATAAATGAGAACACGCTCTTATATCATTTTTTCGACTTTATAATACTTCTCATAGCATGAACAGCCGTTTTTATTGCAGCATCCATATCAAGCTGCGCAATGGGTTCTATTCCGTATTTCCGCTCGCGCTCCTGATTCCATATCATGTTAAGTACCGAAGCACATTTCACATGAAGTGAAGCCGCCGCTACAAATAATGCTGCCGATTCCATTTCAGACGCTATCACTCCTGCTGCTATCCATGCATTCCAATTCTCTGTAAGTCGTTTTGCTACAGGCATTCTCTCCGGACTATGCTGCCCATAAAACGAATCCTTACACTGTACAACGCCCGTCACATAATTCAATGACAGTTCCCTTGCAGCCTTGACAACTGCGCAAGTCAGTTCAAAATCAGGAATTGCCGGAAATTCAGACGGCATATACTCATGAGATGTACCCTCCATACGCACTGCACCAGTTGGGATAACGAGCTGTCCTGCCGGAATTTCTGCCTGCATTCCTCCACAAGTTCCTACTCTTATAAATGTATCTGCTCCGCACATAACAAGCTCTTCCATAGCTATTGCCGCAGATGGTCCGCCGATACCGGTAGAGCAAACGCTGACAGTTTCACCTTCAAGGCTGCCTGTCCATATTGTAAATTCCCTGTTTCTGCCGATAAGTCTTGAATCATCAAGATAACCGGCTATAACGTCAGCACGCTTTGGATCTCCGGGAAGAAGAACATATCTTCCTATATCTTCTGATCTGCATCCAAGGTGAAACATTGTTTCCGTAGGCTTCATGCTAAATCTTGCCTCCTAAATCAATCAACAAGCCCTACCGCATTTCTTGCATAAATTTCCAGAATAACAGTGGCATCTTCTATGTTAATTATGTCATCGCCGTTTACATCCGCAAGCATTTCGCAAAGCTCATTTCTATACGGATGCGGATGATATACCGGCGGTTCTTCAGAAGCCGCTAAATATGCATATCTTGTAAGAACCGACGCTGCGTCTCCAATATCTATCCTGCCGTTTCCATTAGCATCACCATATTCGCCGGAAAATGTATAATCAAAGCTGTACATAGCAGAAAACATATTGTTTATGCCATAGTATCCACTTTTCGCATTTGCAAGAAGCTCCTTAGCTGTAAGCCATGCTATACCATTTTCTCTGTCTGTCCATGTAATATTCTTGCATCTCTCACACGCCTGTGCAGAATCAAGTATAAGGTACAGGTCATTCTCTGCATCATAGTCTGCAATAGATATCCAGTGTCCATATATATTTGAGCTTGTCACTCCGCCGTTTCTAACGTGCTCCAAAACAGTTGCCGCTGACGTAGTTCCGCTTTTGTAGCTCATTCCGTATTGATCGCCAAAATCTTTTATAAAGCCATAGAAAAAATCAACAGCAACTCCCTCGACTCCCACCCTGCGGTAACCCTTTTCAAGAGCATATTTTGCAAGACCGGTAGGCTCAGGAATCATTCCTGTACGGTAATACACATTATTTATGACAGAAAAAAGACTGCAAGCAGCTTTACCCACTGTATTATTTTTCTCGCTGCCTCTGTTCCACGGATAATCGCACCAATTGTTAAATTCAGGTATATACAGCTCACGCTGCAATTCTGCACCCGAAATTTCATTTTGCTGAAACGCTATAGGGAAAGGCGTGTAAGGCGAAATTGCACTTGCACTCATTGGCATAATCATTGCTGAGCCAAGTAAACCGCCCATTATACATATTGAGAGCACCTTTTTTAACTTGTTAAAACCCATATATTTTTTCCTCCTTTATTTGTATATTTAATTATAACATATAAATCAATCTTTGTAAAGAATAAAAAATATATTCGCTGAGAGAAATCAATTTTTAAAAATTAATCTCCCCTCAATTTTCATAACACCTATTGCAAAACGATCTGAAACGTGTTATAATGTATAATGAAAGGAGGCGTTCAATATGCTTAAAGCAGGAACGTCAACCGCCTGCTTATATCCTATGCCTTTAGAGGATGCCTTGTATGAGCTTGCTCTCGGCGGAGTTCAGCAGGTTGAAATATTTCTCAATACCCATTCGGAGCTGCGCAGGAGCTTTATAATGAATCTCGCAGAGCTTCTTAAACGTTTTGGTATATCATGCTGCTCTCTTCACCCATTCACCTGCGAAATAGAACCGCTTCTGCTATTCTCTCAATATCAGCGCCGAACTGATGATGCTATAGAATACTACAAGCATTACTTTGCAGCTATGCAGGCTCTGGGAGCTGATATATTCGTACTTCATGGGAATAAGTCTATGGGGAATCATATGCTCTACTTTGAAAGATTTAATATGCTGTCAGAAATTGGCTCGCAGTTCGGAATAACAGTTGCTCAGGAAAATGTTTCAAGATGCACAAGCCGCTCGGTTAATTTCCTAAAGGAAATGAAGGCTAATCTCGGAAAAAGAGCTAAATTTGTCCTCGATATAAAACAAGCAGTAAGAGCCGGAGAAAATCCATTTGAAATGCTAAATGCACTCGGTGAAAATATCTCCATAGTTCATATGAGCGATCATGGGCAGTACGGCGATTGTCTTACTGTTGGCAGCGGAAGCTTTCGTACGAAGGAATTTCTAATCAAGCTTGCTGATCTCAGTCCTGACTGTACTGTTATACTTGAGCTTTATAGAAACGCTTTTGAAAATGTTTCTGACCTTTTGCAGAACTATCAGATTCTAAGCAGGATGATCGAAAGCATTTATGAATAACTCAGAGCTTGTTCACTTATAGACTGTTTAATATCTTTTTATGAAGGGTTTTCGATGCAGCCACAGACGTTTTTCCCAAAAATGCGTGTATAATAAAGATTTTAAACAAGCTCTTAGAAATGCTTATGATAGATAGGAGGCTAAAATATTATGAGATGTCCATTTTGCGGTGAAAACGATACAAGAGTTCTTGATTCCCGCCCCTCTGAAATGAAAATACGCAGACGCAGAGAATGCAGCGCTTGTATGAAAAGATTTACTACCTATGAAGCGGTAGAGCTGCCTATGCTGACTGTTGAAAAAAGAGATGGCAGCATTCAGCCATTTGACAGAAACAAGCTTATGAAGGGCATTTTCAGCGCAATAAAAAAACGTCCTGTTACTGCTGCACAGGTTCAGTGGATAGTTGATATTGTCGAGGAACGCTTTACAAGCGAACTTCGTACAAGCATTACATCAGCAGAAATCGGAAATGTAGTTATGGAACAGCTCAAGGGAATTGATCCCGTGGCATATATTCGTTTTGCATCCGTTTATCAGGATTTTTCGGATGTTGCAGGATTTATACACGCTGTCAGTGAACTGAGCGAAACATAAATAAGTACGCAGCAAATTTATTTGGTGTTTGCTATTTGCCGATACACACGTATTAAGCGCTGTGCGCGAATATGAGAGGCATTTAAAATATTTTATTATAAAAATTATAAGGAGACGAAAAAATGGCTTACAATTTTATGGGAAACGATCATTCAAACGAATTTGGTACTCAGGATATCGCAGATAACAAGATAGTCTGCATTTTGGCTTATATCCCATTTCTTTTCTGGATTCCGCTGATCGCCGGCAATACATCGTACTGCCGATTTCATGCAAATCAGGGACTGCTGCTGCTGCTGACATCAGCCGCACTTGGCATAGCAGTTTCTGTTGTGAGAATAATAATAGGCTGGATTCCAATAATTGGCTGGATAATCTTGGGGCTTGTAAGTCTGGCAGCATGGGTTATAATTGTTGTTCTGATGATATATGGAATGGTCGTTACAGGTCAGGGTAATTCTAAGGAGCTTCCTGCTATCGGCAGCCTTGCAAGACTTATCAAGTAATAACAGGATACATACGGTGGAAATTCAGGCGGTCATAGCACATTGCGCCAACGAGAAGTCCGTCTTTTGTACATATAAGCTCTGCTCTTGCAGTCGGCAAGCCCTCAACGGTATATGTCCATACGATGGCATTTTCTCCGAAATGCTGAGATAAAGGCAGCTTCTGCTCCGATTGAAGAGCGCAATATGTACCGAAAACTGATGAATCACTGCTTGCAGGCAGAGTTATCTCCTGCTGCGAAGGCGGATCGTTTTTTGTAGGATGTCCGCATTCTGACAAAAAGCTCCTCATTTCGCTGTCGCTGCTTAAAATTATTTCTGTAGCCGGCGGATTACTGCGAATATAGTGAAAAAGTCCTGCTGCGCCGGATATAACACCAACAATGCCCATTGCAAGGATAACCAAAGAACGATTCATAAGCTTTAATTCCTCCGATCGGTTTTTTCTTTTCAAGATATGCCGCAGCGTTTGATTTAAGAACTTGCCTTCATAAGCGAAATACGCAGATTTTCGAGCAAATTTTGCCGATGACAAGGCAAAAACCCGCAGCTGTACTTTGTGTACTGCAAGGATTTTTAACGCAGTCAGTGGAAAAATATGCCAAAAAGACGTACGCTTAGCTTGTGAAGACGAGTTCTAAGAACATCAGCATAAAAGAATGATAAGATAAAAAGTTTTTCGGTCAAGCAGTTTTTCAAAATACTTTACCGGGAAACTTTTTATTTTCTGCTGTGCATACCATATTACAACAAATAACAAATTTAAAGGAATGAGAAATTTGCGACTTGATAAATATCTGTCACAGCGAACAGAATTTTCACGAAGCCGTATCAAAGATCTTATCGCTGAAAAAAAGGTCATGGTCAATGATATTGCCGCTGTAAAAGCTAATATGAATGTTTCAGAAGCCGACAATATTACCATTGCTGGCAATGCTGTAAGACAGGAAAAATTCATCACTCTTATAATGAATAAACCAGCCGGATATATCAGCGCAACCGAGGATAGGTCAGAAAAAATAGTTATAGATCTGCTGCCGCCTGAATATTCCGGCCAGAAGCTTTCTCCGGTCGGCCGTCTTGATAAAGATACAACGGGTATGCTTCTTCTGACAAATGACGGTGAGCTTCTTCACAAACTCACCTCTCCTAAAAAGCACGTTATGAAATATTACATCGCCCATCTATCTCGTGAATTTACATCAGAAGCTGCTCGTCTACTCGAAAATGGCATTGCTCTGAAAGACGGCTCTATATGCAAACCGTCAAAAGCAGCTGCTCTTGACGAAAAAAGACAAACTATACTTATTGCAATAAGTGAAGGGAAATATCATCAGGTAAAGAGAATGCTTGCCGCCGCAGGCAACCATGTCGAAAAACTTCATCGAACTGCTATAGGCGGACTTGTTATTCCGGAAGATTTACTGCCCGGTGAAAGCCGTGTTCTATCTGACAAAGATTTGTGCAAAGTGTTGAAAACAAACGATATATTTTCGTTGCTAATCAATATGCTTAGGAAAAATTCGTCATAATCAATGAATTATCGCACAAAAGTTTGTGCAATAAACGACTTGAAAAAGTCGGCGATTTCTGGTATTATATTAGTGTACAGAAGTGCGCAGGAAACTGCCGCTTAATGATATGTAAAAAAAGTATAGGAGGAACTGCTCAATGGCAAGTTTATCACTGAGACACATTTATAAGAAGTATCCGGGCAACGTAGTTGCTGTTAAGGATGTAAACATCGAGATCCAGGACAAGGAATTCATCGTTCTGGTAGGACCTTCCGGCTGCGGTAAGTCTACAACCCTTAGAATGATCGCTGGTCTGGAAGAAATTTCAGAAGGTGAGCTGTATATTGGCGACCGTCTGGTAAACGATATCGCTCCTAAGGACAGAGATATAGCAATGGTATTCCAGAACTACGCTCTGTATCCGCACATGACAGTATTTGATAACATGGCATTTGGTCTTAAGCTCCGTAAGGTACCTAAGGACGAAATCGCTCGCAAGGTTAAGGAAGCTGCACAGATTCTCGATCTGAGTCACCTGCTTGAGCGTAAGCCTAAGGCTATGTCCGGCGGTCAGAGACAGCGTGTTGCGCTTGGCCGTGCTATCGTTCGTAATCCTCAGGTATTCCTTCTTGACGAGCCGCTGTCTAACCTCGACGCTAAGCTGCGTGCTCAGATGAGAACAGAGATCTCTAAGCTCCACAAGAAGCTGGGAACAACATTCATCTATGTAACACATGACCAGACAGAGGCTATGACAATGGGTGACCGTATCGTAGTTATGAAGGATGGTATCATTCAGCAGATCGATACTCCACAGGCTCTGTATGAGAGACCGGGCAACAAGTTTGTTGCAGGATTCCTTGGTTCTCCTCAGATGAACTTTGTCGATGCTGTACTTAGAAAGGGCAATGGCTATTATGTAGAATTTGCCGGCAATGCAAAGATTGATATTCCTGCTGCTAAGGTAACTAACGATCTTGCTAAGTACATTGATAAGGAAGTTATCATGGGTATTCGTCCTGAGGCTATCCATGATGATGAAATGTTCCTGTCTACTGCTACAACAGGCATCACAAATGCAGAAGTAGAAATTACTGAAATGATGGGTGCTGAGACATTCCTGTATCTTAACTGCAACGGCGTTTCACTTACAGCTCGTGTTGACCCACGTTCTACTGCTAAGAGCCAGGATAATATCAAGATCGCTCTTGATCCGAACAAGATCCATCTGTTCGACAAGGATGCTGACAACAATCCTACAATTATCAACTAATCAAGCTTAAATAATTATGTAATGACAAGCCGTCGTACCAGTCAATCTGGTGCGACGGTTTTTTTATAATATGTGAATTTTAAAGTGCATTTTTCAAAAAGGCTTTTGACATATATCTACAAAACCATCGTGGTTGTCATTCTGTATCTGTTTGCTTTCTGCCCAAATACCAGATCAAAGCGGCGGCAGCAGCTAACACTACGGCAGTGATAATACTTGCTTCAATGCCATATTTTCCGCCATTGCAGATATTTTCACCCACAGACCGCAGATCAAATACAGCCGCTGTCATTTCATCTTTTCCGCTCAGATTCAGTCCGAAGATATTGAACAGAATGAAGTTCCAGATAGAATGTAAACCGCAGGTTGCCCAAATGCTATTAAACCGAAGTGTAAAAAGCGAAAAGATAACAGATATAAGAATAAGGTTTAATATACTAATGACAACATAAATCAGTTTTCCTTCTGATAGTGATGACAAGTGAGGAATAATAAACATTGCTGTGCTTACCCCTATCGCCATGGGAAGTGAGGTCTTGTTTTTTAGCGAGTATAAAACAAGACCTCTGCAAAGGAATTCCTCCATTGCACCTTGTATTATGAATCCGCCTAACATAAGCAATATCATAACAAAGTCAATGCTTTTGAATACACCGTTATATTTGATAGTGCCTGTCAGCATGACAGCGGCAACAGAGAACACGACCAGAAGTATACCGACTATCGCACCAGCATAGAAATTGCTAAATCGTTTAGTGATACCCATTTCGGACAGAAGCTTTTTCCAGATAAGTTTCCAATAGAGTATTGTTATCCCTATTACGATGATATAGCCGTAATAAGTTATTAGTGTGATAGTCTGAGGGTCAAACGTTTCTCCTTTTAGGACATTCTTGCCAAGAGCAAAATGTATCAGTATGACAACACCCTCAGCAATTAGTTCTCCTACTATCTTGCACACCCAAAATGCAAGAATAATCTTGACAACATACAGTATTGTAGGCATTTCCGTCCGATTGTTTAATGGACTGATATTCTTCAAAAATCGTTTCATCGGCTTGCTCCTCCTTGCATATCTGCGATACCATTCAGTATTGTTTTAAGTGCAAAATCAAATGTGTCGTCCAGCGGCACAGGATTCCCGTATGCTGCGTGAACTTCAATTGCAGAAAAACCTTGTAAAAAAGCCCGAATCATACGCACAGTATGGACTTTTTGTTCCTCTGTCAAGCCGTAAGAGCTAAGCGCCCGAAACATAATATCAACCGCTCCCTCAGAGGCTTGCAGGTGTTCATCGGACAGATACATATTGTACCATTGCATAGCTTCATACAGTCCTTTATGCTCCGAAACAAATCTTCGATAGGCATTGCAGAGAGCAATAACGGAATCGTCTTTCGCTTTACCGATAACTGCTTTTGTTATCTCACTATCCAATGACCGCCAGCCATACAGCATAAGCTCCTTGTTCAGTTCATCAAGTCCGCCGCTGAAGTGCTTATAGAGCGAAGGTGATTTTATCCCCAGCTCATCAGCCAATTCTTTCATAGTTATATTGGCAAAGCCCTTTTCGTCCGCCATTGCAGCTGCCGTTTCGATTATTGTTTCTCTTTTTGACCTGTTTTTCATAATACTAATCCTTTCTGTGATTAAGCTAATCTCATTAGCTATTATAACACAAAGAACTTCATATGTCAAGGGGTAGAATAAAAAATCCTTATCCCCGTATCACAAGGATAAGACCATTTCAGAATATCGTCAATTTGATAATATTAGCTTGCTGTAGCAGTCTTACAATGTTTCCTTTAAAACTTCTTTACCGCTACTGTCCTAAAGGGCTATATTTAAAACATAACGGTCACAAGAAGCTATTCCCTTTTATGAAAGTTTCAAAAAACAATACTCTGAAATAAATTGAATTATTTAAAATTGATTTGCGTGTCTTTCAATGGTAAATCCTTTACAAAAGCAAATTTATGTTGTATAATAATAAGTGAAATACGAAATCAGGAGGGATAATGTGCTGTATGGAAATGAGAGTCTCAGAAATGTCCTTTTTAAAATGACATCAGATGATAGACTTGCCCAATGTATTCTCTTTTATGGGGATAAAGGAACAGGTAAAAAAACACTTAGCAAATGGTTTGCACAGCTTTTGCTTTGTGAAAATGATAAGGCACCATGCGGCATTTGCAAAAACTGCAAAACTGTACAGAATGATGTACATCCGGATGTAATATGGGCAGAACACAGCGGCAAACTGGGCGGCTTTTCTGCTGCTGCTGTCAGAGCCATATGTGCAGATGCAGCTATCGCTCCCAACAGCGGTACAAGAAAAATATATATATTCGGAGACTGCGATAAAATGGATGCCCGTGCTCAGAATATTCTCCTTAAAATTATTGAAGAACCTCCTGCATTTGCATACTTTATATTTACTGCTATGTCAAGACATACTTTGCTGCCTACCATTATTTCAAGGCTTATGCCCTTTGCAGTATCGCCATGTACCGAAAACGAAGCTGAATATGCGCTTTCTGAAATGGGATTTGCACAGAATGACATTGAGGAAGCTGTTTCATGTTTTCACGGAAATATCGGTAAGTGCAAGGAATATATCGAAAATGAAAGAATAAGACAATTGGTGTCATTGACAAAAGATGCAGTTCGTTGTATAATAGAAAAGCGTGAATATGATTTTCTGAAAGTGTTTTATAATGGCGTTTCAGATAGAAATACTGCATTGTATGTTCTGGAAATGCTTGAACGTATATTTCGTGATGCTTCTGTGCTGCGCTTGGGTCATGATCTTCCATGTATAGGCTGCGACCCGGAAGGTGCTAAGTTGCTTGCAGTCAGACTTTCATCTTCACGAGGGCAGCATTTTCATAAGTGTATACTGAATGCTTATGCTGCTATAAATGCTAATGTAAATTTGCAGCTTACCCTCTCTGCCCTCTGTGCAGAGCTTATGATGGGAAGATAGAAAGGATTTTGATTTATGGTTGATATTATCGGAGTTCGCTTCAGAACCGGCGGCAAGGTGTATTACTTTGCTCCCGGAAATATAGAAGTGAAGCTCGGGGACAGAGTGATTACCGAAACGGCAAGAGGTCTGGAATGCGGTGAGGTCATGATTCCAAATAAAAAAGTACCGAAATCTGAGATTTCCTCTCCGCTTAAAAATATAATACGCAAAGCTTCAAAGGATGACCTCAAAATAGTTGCTGCAAACCGTAAAAAGGAAGAACGTGCTTTAGCAGTATGCGCCGAGAAAATTGCATATCGAGGTCTGGATATGCAACTTGTGGATGTTGAATGTACATTTGATAACAGCAAGCTTTTATTCTATTTTACTGCTGAAAATCGTGTGGATTTTCGTGAGCTTGTAAAAGATCTGGCAGCCGTTTTTCGTACTCGTATCGAATTGAGACAAATAGGTGTTCGTGATAAGGCTAAAATGCTCGGCGGAATAGGTATATGCGGAAGAGAATTCTGCTGTAAGGCTCATCTTCCAGATTTTCAGCCTGTTTCTATCAAAATGGCAAAGGAACAGGGACTTTCTCTTAATCCTTCAAAAATTTCCGGCTGCTGCGGCAGGCTTATGTGCTGCCTTAAACATGAGCAAAACACCTATGAGGAGCTGCTTAAAATAACTCCGAAGAATGGAGCTTTGGTTGCTTTTGCTGATGGAACCAAGGGAAAGGTCGTTGAAACTAATCCACTGACCGGTGCATTAAAGGTTCTTACGGATAAGTCCGATATCCCTGTAAAAACTGACCGCAGCGAGGTAACGATTCTAAAGGACAGCCGTATAAAGGTAAATAATGAAGAGCTGAAAGCACTCAGGGAACTGGAGGGTCAGTAATGACTCCTGTTAGATCTAAGGTAAATTATCAAATAAAAATGGAACAGATAATAAGCGCTCTGCCTTCGGACAGAGTGCCTGTACTGTTTCTTCATGCCTGCTGTGCGCCTTGCAGCAGCTATGTGCTGGAGACACTTAGTCGGTATTTTAAGATCCGGCTCTTTTTTTATAATCCAAATATATTTCCGGAAGAAGAATATAGATACAGACTATCAGAGGTAAAAAGACTTATAGCAGAGCTGCCGCTTCAAAATCCGGTCGAAGTGATAGACGGTGACTATTTCCCTGAGCAATTCACTGAGCTTGCAAGAGGACTTGAAAATGAGCCCGAACGCGGCGAGCGATGTAAAAGATGCATTGCACTCAGACTTAGAGAAACTGTAATTCAGGCAGCTAATGAGGGCGCAGATTTTGTTACAACAACTCTTTCGATAAGTCCGCATAAGGATGCGGCCTTTATAAATGAAAAGGGTGTTGAGCTTTGTAATGAATATGGTGCAGTATGGCTTTATTCAGACTTTAAGAAAAAAGGCGGATATTTAAGATCTATAGAGCTTTCTAAGGAATATTCTCTGTATAGGCAGGATTTTTGCGGCTGCGTATATAGTAAAGCTGCTCGAATGCGTGAAATTGAGGCTCAATCCTCACAGAATAATCCGCACTGATACAGAAGCCGTGGATTTTTTTCCCAGAATGCGTATTGTTGAGATGGCAAAGTGAGCCTGCAAATTTCTGGAAAGCGCTCCAGCATTGGTATCATGCGGTTATAATCACGAACATCAATAATACGTCGTGAAATACTTTTGGCAGCAGCTTTTTTAATGGTATAAGCAGTACCGCCTTCATTGCTGTGCAGCAAACCTAAAACAGCACTGCTATGATTTAGCATATAGTCATTTCTGGAAAGAAAACACCATTTTGTATATTTTTCCGAAATACATATCACTGCATCGGCAGCGTTACCGATTGCTAAGAGCAGCTCTTTTTCATTGCTGTGAAAGCTGTACTCGTGATTTGGATGAGGTACTGCGGCAATTATGTGTACATCAGGCAGGAAACGCTGCATATACATTAAAAGCTCGCCCGCCCAAAGATCCACACCACGTGCCATTCCGGTAATGAAATATCTCGCACCACGATCGTATGCATCGGCAGTCATAAGGGTAAGCAGTGTTTTAACACTGGTAAGGGTTACATCACGGGACATGAGGATATTATCAAGAAATTTTTCTGTTCTGTGACCTGTAAAACAAATGGTCTTATCTCTGTTATTTAAAAAGGTCATATTATTGTATTGGGTATTTCTTATAAGCTTTAACATAGTTCATTCTCCATTTATTGTTTATTTAAGGGAAAACTAATCAAATCGGTGATTCTTTAATTATAACTCATTATGGCAAATAATGCAAGGTTTGATTTTGGCAAATATCGTCGTATGACATAGCGTTTCTCCTATATTCAAATAACTATCTATAGCTTAACAGGATCTTGTTTTCTTTTTTCTGCCAAAAGCAGAAAGCCTTGAAACTATATCGCAAATTTTTGCCACTTCAGGGGCGGAAACTTGTGAAAATGGGATTCCAAAGGGCGTATCTGCCCTTTGGCAGGGGGTTAAGAGGACAGCGTGCCCTTGCCTGCGTTGTAGATAGTGATTATTCAAATAAGAACTTGAAAGAAGGCATTTTTTATGAAGAATGTTTTACATCGTGCATGGACAGAGATAAATCTTTCTGCACTTGCTCATAATATTGAAGCTGTAAGGGCAGTTTTGCCGCATGATACAGAGCTTATGGCAGTAGTAAAGGCTAATGCCTATGGTCATGGGGATGAAGCCGTATGCAAAAAACTTTCAGATATTGGAGTATCATGGTTTGCAGTATCAAATCTTGAAGAGGCTTTGACTGTACGCAATGTCTGTCCCGATGCTGAGATTTTTATTTTAGGCTACACACCGCCTGAATGCGCTCCGGATATTGCTGCAAATAACATAATTCAGGGAGTAATGTCCATAGATTATGCCAAAGAGCTTTGCAAATTTGCAAACACGCCGGTTCGCTGTCATATAAAGCTTGATACCGGGATGGGCAGAATAGGATTTAGAAGCAAAGATACTGATGCTTGTGTAAATGAACTTTTGCCTGTCTTTGATATGAAAATGCTTTTAGCTCAGGGAATATACACACATTTTGCAGCAGCGGATTCGCCGGATAAGCATGATATTGAATACACAGAAATGCAGGAGAAGCGTATATTTGACATTTACGATCGTCTTGCCGAGCTTGGACATAGGCTGAAACATATTCATTGTATGAACAGTGCTGCAAGTATAGTAAGACCAAATAAGCGCTGTACACTTGCAAGGATCGGAATTGTAATGTATGGTCTGCTGCCGAATTATCCTGTAAAGCTTCCGATTGAATTAAAGCCGGTCATGACCTTTAAGAGCGTTATATCTCAGGTAAAGGAGATTGAAGAGAGTGATTGCGTAAGCTATGGCAGAACATTTGCAGCTCCAAGCATAAGAAAAGTGGCAACGATAACAGTAGGCTATGCCGATGGTTATGCACGGCTGCTTTCAAACAAAGGAAAGGTTCTTGTGCATGGTACAGCCTGTCCTATAATTGGGAGAGTATGCATGGATCAGCTTATGCTTGATATCACAGATGTTTCCGAAACCGTTAAATCCGGCGATGAGGTAACGCTTTTCGGGGATTGTGAAATAACGGCAGATTGGCTTGCTTCACTTTATGGAACGATAGGATATGAAATAATCTGCGGCATTTCAAAAAGAGTGCCAAGAATAGTTATTGAGTGATGTAACAAAAGGGACTTCAAAACGAAGTCCCTTTTTATTATATCTGTTTGATTTTATCTTATCCCTGCAGCGGCTTCTGCGTAGTATGTGAGAACATATGTTGCATCTTCTATATTAACTTCGCCGTCTCCGTTTACATCCATCTTGTTATCGGCAGCAGCCTTTTGCAGACCTACTGCGCTTTCTGCGTATGCCTTTAAAATGACTGTTGCATCTGCTATATCAGCCTTGCCGCTGCCGTCTATGTCGCAGATATATGGGTCGAGAAGGTTGAATCTTCTTGAGAAAACTTCGGAATCAAAAGAATTATTGGCATATGACATTTCATGGGCTGTTAAGACTCCATCTTCTGCTGATACAGCATCTATTATTTTATAAAGCTCTTCTACATTTTTGATGTTATTAAATTCGACAGTCCATATGACACCATGCTTTGGGTCGTTTGATGAACTTATTACAGTATTATTACTATGCTTAGAAATAATATTTTTAAATTCACTTTCAGAGCAATCTATTTTACACGCTATTGTATTCATAATTGTAGAGTAAAAATAATTTGCAGTAATGCCTGTATACTGTGACTTGTCGATAACACCATCCTCATACATTTTTGCGCATACATCGCTTATATCTTTCATTTTATTTGTGATAGTAGTTGGATTTATCTGATTATCACCAGCGTCAACAACATCATAAAGTATTGCACTGGTATCATATAACTCTATCTTGTTAAAATCAAGGTCAGCCAGATATTTATTGTAAATACTTTCCCATTCATTAGAATCGTTTAAGTTTATAAAAAGTTTATTATATTTTAAGTTAGTATAATTCAAAAGATAGTAATGGTTTTCGATATTACGATATATTACCATATTTTCATTACTATCAAACACCTCATATCCCTCTGGAATATTAATATTTGAAATAGTTCCCCAGTACCATGATGGTGTTTCAGTTACAGGCGTAAATTCTGCTGAAACCTGAACATAGCTTACTGCTCCTGCCAATATTGCGAAACTAATAATCGGCGATAAAACCTTACTTAATTTTTTCATAGTAATTTCCTCCATACAACATTTATCTTATCCCTGCGGCTACTTCTGCGTAGTATGTGAGAACATATGTTGCATCTTCTATATTAATTTCGCCGTCGCCGTTTACATCCATCTTATCATCGGCAGCAGCCTTTTGCAGACCTGCTGCGCTTTCTGCGTATGCCGTTAAAATGGCTGTGGCATCCGTTATATCAGCCTTACCGCTGCCGTCTATGTCGCAGATATATGGGTCAAGTAGGTTGATTGCAGCAGAAGCAGCAGATTTACTATCGGCTGGTCTAACCCAACCTATAGAAACATTCTCAAAATCATAAAGTTCATCAATCTCATCACGAAGAGCAGCGATTTTATCATATGTGTCAAAATCAGTAATATACTGTTTTCTATCCATAAGATTAATACAGATATAGTATTTTCCACCGTTTATAGAACCATATTCATCCAGACTAACCTTACCATATTCTGTATATTTATCCACAAGTGCCTGAATCTCATCGACCAGAGGTTGAAAATCTTCTTTTCTTCCATAAAGATAACCACAGTCAATCATAGGATCCAGCGATTCGCTATAATAGCTCGCTATAGCAGGCGATAAAACTGCCTCTTCAATAACACCATCCTCATACATCTGAGCACATATCTCGCTTAATTGCTTATATTTATCCTCTACAGATTCATGCGTTCTCGGGTCATCTCCGCTGACATATTTATCATATCTCCAAATATAACCGTCGTAACTTGATGTTACATCTGGGACTTGTGTGTTAAAGCTTACCTCTGACAAGTATTTACGAGCCATTTCAAATCTATCAAGCCCATCTTTTACTTTGATTCTTATATCATTATAACGGAAATCTTCAAATCCATATACGTACAAACCGTCTCCAGCTGTTGATCTGTAACTAAGTTCTCCTTTTTCACAATCAAGTTCGTAAACTACTTCGCCATCAGGAGTTGTCATAGGAATTTTATTGCTTTGCATATATATTGCGTTTGCACTAATAGAGCCATTTATGCCTATTGCCATTGATGCGCCAAGAATAAACGATAAAAACTTACTTATTTTTTTCATAGTAATTTCCTCCTTAATAAGTTATATTTGGATTATTTTTATAGAAGTGAAGTAGATCAGTCGTTATACGTGTTGCAATATTACGTTCTACATGTTCGGCTGTAACAATACCTATTACAGTATAATATGCTTTGCCATCATAAGCAGATGAAATATAAACCGGACCGCCGCTGTTTCCACCTGAAACATCACAATCATAGCAAAACTGTAAATCAGCATCATATTTGTTATCAACAACATATCCATTTCCGGTATACATAACATGATTGTCTCCATCATTGACTGTTTGACCATTTACTTCGCCCGGAAATCCCGTAACGCTAATGAGCTTATGTTTAGCTTGAAAACTATCAAGCATAATACCTAAATTAAAATTAGCATATGCACTTAGATCCTGTTCAACAGTTATCAATGCATAATCATATCTATTAGTTGTACCTGGTGTTGAAGCAAAATTATTTGGTATATGATATTGCTTTGGATTTGTAATTGTCTGTTCTATTGTGCCATCAGGTTTGAAAATAAGAATTTTTGAAATTGATGCTGTATTATAATAAGTTGCATTTTTATCAGGTTTAGTTGCAACACAATGAGCTGCAGTTGCAATAGTGTGCGCGTCTACAACAAAGCCTGTTCCCGTACATCCATCATTTCTAATGATTTTAATAACACCATTTTTTCCAAAATCCACAATTCTATCATCTGTGTCAATTACACCTCGACTTTTATCCTCAACTGCATTTGGCGCTAATGTATATGATTTAATGTAACTTCCTGTTGTTGCATTGTAAACCTTATAGCTCTTAGAAGTATTAACAGCCGATGTTTCTACACTGACAGTAGCGGTCAAAGTCAAAACGAGTAAAACCGCTGAAATAACAATTGATAATATTTTTTTCATTTCAATCAGCCTCCTTACTCTGTCGGAACAGGGTACGGCAATCTGTCAATCTGCATTGCCTGATACTTTACCATAATCTTTGCATCAACTACATTGATTATACCGTTTCCCGTCAAGTCTGCTGCTTCGTAATTCACCAGTTCAATCATTCCGGCAAGATACTTGTTAAGTGCGACCTGATCTGACATGGAGACTGTACCGTCGTTGTTTACA
>CAMWPG010000004.1 GCA_947176075.1 uncultured Ruminococcus sp.
AAATATTATTTTAAGATAAAGAATCTGCCGCACTTTGGCATAAGTGCGGCAGATTTTTTTAACAGTATTCTTTATAAAAAATTATTGTTTTTTGAGCAGTGCTTTTAACAGAATCAAAGCTTTTTCTTTTTGCTTTCAATCATTGCAAGCAGATCGTCTACAGAAGCATTATCAACAGAAGCGCTGCGATTTTTTGATGAGAAGTAAGAACGTGCAGCAGGCTGTGATTTCTGTGTTGGAGTTGGAGCAGCTTCAGAAGTAGATTTTGCCAATGGATTGCCGTTTAATATATCATCTAAATTATGCTTCTTGAATGATGAAATAGAACTGTTGCTTCTAAATACCCTTCCGCCTGATGTTCCGTCAGCTTCATGTGCGCCACGGTATGAAGGCTGTTCCTGAGCAAATGTAACGGGTGATTCGGTTATAGTAGGCGAGCTTTCAGCCTGACCTGTAGAATATTTTCCTACATAATCATTATAATCATTTTCAATTGGCTGAACAGATTGAACAGGCTGAACGGGTTGAACAGGCTGCATAGGCTGATCATATGGTGCGTTGTTAAGGATAGGAATGTCTTTCTGCGCCTTAAACTGCATAGTACGAGCTTTTTGATATGGTGAATTAGGATTTACAGCCTTAGGTGTGAAGTTTTGTGCAATTGATACACGCTTGCGGTCAAGAGTGCTTGTATTTGTTATTTCCGGCGTATAGAGCGGTGCAGAATGTTCCTGAACGAAGCTGCCTGTATTATATTCGCCGTTATCCATAGCTTCATCGAATTCTTCTTCATCGGAATAGTCCTCATCATATACATCCTCGCCGGGGACTTCATCATAGCTTTCTTCAAAAGCGTATTCATCTTCTTCATGTCTGCGGTTTCTTGAACGAACGAGCTTTATGATGATCATAGTTATCAAAAGTATGCATGGAAGTGCCAGCAGCAGTATAATCCCAGGCAATGTCTGAATAAATGTTATATATGAATAAAGACCGGAATGTTCAAATTCACATATACCGATTATTGATGTACTTGTAACAGCCGGTTCTGTTCCTACACTGTCAGCCTGCATAGTTGTAGGGTAATACAGCAGTTCTCCGGTTTCTTCGTTAGGCTCGATTCTCAGTATTCTTCGGATAGCATAGCCGTCGGAATCCTTGTCCTCAATTGGAGAAGCGTCATCCGGAGCAAGAACGCACAGTACGGCATTATTTACTGATAACGGATCTGTACCATTGTATTCTTTTGCAAAGACAACAGTTTCTGCATGAATAGAAGCAGAATCATCTTCAAAATCAGTAACTTCCATAGCAGAACTTTTTTGCATATAAAGATAGTATCCGAAAAGCTTTGGCGTATCTTTTTTTGCAAAAAGAATTGTTGTAAACAATGTTGCTGCCGCAACCAGAATCAGGATGATTGAGACGATCACTCCGAGTGCGGAGGTAGCCTTGTTCTTCTTTTTCATAATGAAACCTTCCTTTAGACTAAATGTAATTATAATTATTATATCACACTTCAAAACAAAATTCAATAACAAATTGGGAATTTCTAAGTTTTTTTGTAGAAAGAACCATACAAGCGCCTTATTTGAGCAAAATCCTGTCAAAACGCCGAAATATTTAAGGAGAATAAGATATACAGCATAAAATAAAAAAGCTGAGGTGTGATAAAAAACAGATATTATAGCTTGACAAGATAATATTTGTATGATATAATTAACTTATAAAAATTGCTTGTGTAGCACAGTTGGTAGTGCAGCTCATTCGTAATGAGCAGGTCGCAGGTTCGAATCCCGTCACAAGCTCCATTAAGAAAAAGCCATGCAGTTATGATTGCATGGCTTTTTTGTGTTTTCATGTCGAATTGTAAAAATAATGTATTATGCAATATTTATGATGTAAAACGCTATTTTTATTTTTTGAGTTATGGTATATAATATATATAATAAATAATTATTAGGAGGCAAAGATTCATGATTGTGAAGAAAACGGTTACAATTCTTACAATAGGCAGTATTTTTTTAGGCAGCGCAATGCAGGGTAATTTTGCATCTGCTGCAAATCACGCCCGTGTTGGTGTACATGATCCATCTATCATAAAGCTTGAGGATGACAGCTACTATATTATAGGCTCACATCTTGCGGCAGCCCGTTCTGCTGATCTTGGAAGCTGGACATTTACCGCAAATTCAGCAGCAGGAACTAAGAATACCACATTTTTTAAAGATATTTATACTGATCTTGCAGTTCCCGCAGCATGGTCGTCGCTGTCTAATGCAAATTATGATCTTTCAGGTAATCTCTGGGCGCCCGATATAATTTATAATAAGTCACTCGGCAAATATTGTATGTATCTTAGCGTAAACGGCGATAACTATAAATCGTCGATCGTAATGTGTACATCAGATAATATAGACGGTCCTTATACTTATGTTGATACTATAGTGTATTCAGGATTTAATAATTCCGGTACATTCAATTATTCAAAAACAGATGTCCCCAAGGTTTTGGGCAATAATCCGGATCTGTCACGATACCTTAATAATAAAGGAGAATGGAACCCGGATTATGGTACAAATGCCATAGATCCTGCTGTATTCTATGATGAAAGCGGTAATCTTTGGATGATATACGGCTCATGGTTCGGCGGACTTTTTATGCTTGAGCTTGATGAAAATACAGGTCTGCGTGATTACAGCGTAAAATACGAAACAGTTCCTGATGCTTCAGATGCATATATGGGCATAAAGGCTGCCGGAGGACACTGGGTATCAGGCGAAGGTCCTTATATTGAATATATGGAAGATCCTGATACTGGAAAAGGCTATTATTATTTGTTTGTATCCTATGGATGCTTTAATAATGACGGCGGATACAATATGCGTATTTTTAGAAGTGAATATCCGGCAGGTCCGTATACAGACCAGAATGGTAATTCCGCAATTTATAAGACAGGCGGAGACAATATCAGCGGCAATATCGGTATGCGTCTTATGAGCAACTATAAGTGGAACTGCAATGACCGTCCTAATAAGGCTCAGGGTCACAACTCAGTTCTTATGGATGATGACGGAAAGCTGTTTGTTATTTATCACAATAAATTTGATGACAATTACGGTTTTCACGAGGTTCGTGTTCACCAGCTCATAATGAATGAGGACGGTTGGCCTGTTGCTGCACCATACGAATACGTTCCGGGAGAGGCGTTTTCCGATGTTCCGCATACTATAGAGGCGGTTACAGGTGAGTATGAATTTATATTCCACAAGCTTAACCAGAAAATTGTTGCAGATCAGGCAACTAGCGGCAATAATGCAGAGGTGCAGTATTCTCAGAATATCACTTTGAATCCTGATGGTACTGTAACTGGCGATGTGACCGGCAGCTGGACTATGTCAGAAAATTCAGCTGATATGACATTTACTTATAATGGTACTATTTATAAAGGAAGCTTTATTATACAAGCTGATGAATCGGCTGATATGGTTAAGAAGATGACATTTACAGCTACAGGGAATAACACCTGTATATGGGGCAGCAAAAAGGCAGCATATGATTTCTCAAAGGATCTGGTAAATGCTGCACAAAGCGGCAGTAAGCTTATATATAATGCAGCTTCAGTACAGGGCTCGGGAGAATCTGTAAGGCTCAGCGGTACAAGTTTCTCCAGCGGAATACCTTATTATATAACGAATAAGTTCAGCGGAAAGGTACTTGATCTAAAAGACGGCATTACTGATGACAATGCACAATTGCAGCAATGGGAACTAAGCGGCGGAAGTCATCAGGAATGGCGCATAGTTGCTGTTGATGATACTTATTGTAAAATTCTTTCGATGAAGGAGGAATCAAAGTGCGTTACCATTGATGGTAATGACGGTGCTGACGGGCTGAACGTTGTACTTAAAACATATACAGGCGAGGATAATCAGCTTTTCAGAATAGTTCAGAACAGAGCATTCTGCGGTATTGTGTCAAAGTGTTCCGGTGAAAAAGCAGGTCTTGATGTATACGAGTGGTCAGAAGAAAACGGCGGCATTATTAAACAGTGGAATTACTGGGGCGGTGCTTGTCAGATGTGGAAGCTTACTCCTGTAAGACCGGAGGTCACTGACGGCAAATATTCTGTAAGAAATGTAAACAGCGGGCGTTTTATCACAGAAAACAGCGGCAATGCAGTTCAAGGTGAGGAAAGCAGCTGGACATTTACAAAACAGTCTGATGGCACGTACACTATTCAGGCAGAAAACGGAAGAGCCTTGACAGTGGAAAAAGGTTCTGCTGAGGACGGCGCAAATATTTCTCTTGAAGAGTTTAGCGGCAGCATTGAACAGAAATTTATTCTGCACTGTAACAGTGATGGTTCATATACGCTTCTGAGCGCTGTATCAGGCGGTAAGTCGTGCGCTGATGTATATGGAATAAGTCTTGATGACGGTGCTAATATATGTCAGTGGAATTATTGGGGCGGCAATGGTCAGAAATTTATTTTAGAGCCTGCGGCTTTTGAAAGCTATCCTGTTATAGGTGATGTAAATGCTGACGGTGTATTCAGTATGCTTGATATAATTATGATGCAGAAATATCTGATTAATACAGGCAGCCTTACAGATCCGCTTGCGGGAGATGTATGCGAGGACGGAAGTCTTAATATATTTGACCTTAGCGTTATGAAACAAATGCTTGAAAATTAAATAAGGAGTAATTATAATGAAAACAAAAAAACGAATTTTATCTTTGATGCTTGCCTCTGCCGTTACACTTACAGCGGCTGGAGGGATTTCTGCGCAGACTGTCAGCCTTGAAGTGTCTGCTGCAAATAATACGCAAAGCAATGTTGTGGAGTATCTCGACAGAGGTATATGTGCTGTCAATACAGGTGCGGGAATGCTCGTAAACTGGCGTTTTCTTGCATCTGATCCGGATGATGCAGTATACCGCCTTTACCGTGGCAGCGATCTTATCTATATGAGTACAGATAAGGATAATTCATATTCAAAGGGTGCGACCTGCTTTCTTGACAAAGACGGAAATTCAGGTTCTTCATACAGGGTTGAATGTCTTAGCGGTTCTAAGGTGATCTCAAACGACAGCTGCTCTATTATTTCAAATAATGCCTATTTTGATATAAAGCTTGATCGTCCCGGTTCTCAGTATACGCCTAATGATATGTCTGTCGGCGACGTTGACGGCGACGGCGTTTATGAGCTGTTTTTGAAATGGGATCCTTCAAACTCAAAGGATAATTCTCAGAAGGGCAAAACCGACAATGTTTACATAGACTGCTATACGCTCAGCGGCAAAAAGCTCTGGAGAATAGATCTTGGTGTTAATATAAGAGCAGGTGCGCATTATACGCAGTTCTTTGTTGCAGACTTCGACCTTGACGGCAAGGCTGAAATGTGCTGTAAGACTGCTGACGGTACTAAAGATGGAACAGGCAAGGTTATCGGCGATGGTTCTAAGGATTACCGCAATTCGTCCGGCTTTATAATTACAGGAGCTGAATATTATACTCTTTTTGACGGCGTAACAGGTGCTGCGCTTGATACTGTAAATTATGAACCTGACAGAGGAAATACAAAGGCATGGGGAAAGAGCACAGACGCTACAAATCGTGTAGACCGTTTCTGGGGAATGACAGCATATCTCGACGGAGTGCATCCATGCGTTGTTACAGGACGAGGATATTATGGCAGAATGACTGCAACAGCTTACGCTGTTGAAAACAAGAAGCTTAAAAAGCTTTGGATGTTCGATACGGGAACAAGCAGCAGTACGCCAGGATACGGCGACGGAAATCATAACTCCATGCCTGCTGATGTTGACGGTGACGGCAAGCAAGAGATAATAACAGGTTCTACCTGTATTGATGATAACGGAAAGCTGCTCTGGAATTTAAATAAAGGACATGGCGACGCTATGCACGTAGGCGATCTTGACCCGAACAATCCGGGAATAGAAGCGTGGATATGTCATGAGGATAAGCCATACGGTGTATCACTTGTCGATTGTGATACTGGAAAGATCCTTTTCCATAATGACGGCTCAGGCGATACAGGCAGATGCTGCGGTGATAATGTATGGGCAGGAAATCCTGGTGCAGAGCTTTGGGGAAATCGTGAAGCTGACAATTCCACACCTGTCAAAAATGTAAAGGGAGAGACTCTTTCATGTCGCAGACCAGCTATCAACTTCCTGAGCTATTGGGACGGTGATTTAGAACGTGAGATACTCGACGGATACACAGATTCTCCTGCTACTATTTCTAAAATCAATGAAAAGGGTACTATTGATACACTGCTGACAACAGATGGATATTATACCTGTAACACAACAAAGGGTACCCCATGTCTTTCCGCTGATATTTTCGGCGACTGGCGTGAAGAGCTTATCGTTCGTGCAGCCTCAGGAGATGCTATCAGAATTTATGCTACCACTTATGATACTGACTACAGAGTTCAGTGTTTGATGCACGATCCGCATTACCGTGCACAGGTATCTGCTCAGAATACGGCATACAATCAGCCGCCGCATACAAGCTTTTTCCTTGGTACAGGATATGATATTCCTGAGCGTCCTAAGTGTACTGTAAATGGCAGCACAGTGACATATATCTCTGCATTTGAAACTATCGAGGCTGAAAGCTACAGCGATCAGTCTGGCGTAAAGACTGAGGATTGCTCAGAGGGCGGACAGAATGTAGGATACATTGAAAATGGCGATTATATTATGTTCAAGAATGTTGACTTTGAGGATGGCGCTAAGAGTATTACGGTTCGTGCTGCCGGAAGTGGAGCAAACATTGAAATTTATCTTGATAGTTTAAACGGTTCTCCTGCTGCAACGCTTAAATATTCAGGCTCAGGCAATTGGCAGAACTGGGAAGATGCTTCGTTTAATATATCTGCTATAAGCGGAAAGCATGATCTTTATCTGAAGTTTATAGGCGGCGAGGGATTTCTTCTGAATATAAATAATTTTGTGTTCAGTAAAAACGCCATTGTGATTCCTAAAAACGGAAACCTTATAAAGAATCTGATAGTAAAGGATGAGGAACACAGTGATGACTGGAATATAGCTTCAGCAGGCGGTAAGGACTTGCCGATATTTGGCGACAGAGACTTTACATTTACAGAGTTCCCTGAGAATCTCTCTGTTGTAGAAGCAGTCAGAACGGCGTGTGATTCCAAGTATTTTGTCAATGATCTTGCAGAATTTACCGCAGCGGAAGATTTTACTCTGTATATAGCTGTTGATTCGAGAGTAGAAACCATTCCGGAATGGCTGGGCAGCTATGAAAAAACTGAAATGATATGTAAAAGCTCAAATGATGTAACATTTACAATATATAAAAAGGATATTTTAAAGGATGAGGTTGTAACGCTCGGTACAAATGGTCAGAGCGCTTACTGTGTTAATTATTCTGTATTTATTGCAAAGGAAAATGCTCCTGCAAAGGTTATCGGAGATGTTAATGCAGACGGTATATTCAGTATGCTTGATATTGCGATGATGCAGAAGTATCTTGTAAGTGCAGGCAGTCTTACTGATCCGCTGGCAGGTGATGTATGCGAGGATGGAAATCTTAACGTTTTTGATCTTGTTGTTATGAAGGAAATGATAAAATAATATGTGAAAAAGAGCTGATGCAGAATAACGCATCAGCTCTAATTTATAGTCAAATGTTTTTAACTTTTGTTTTATTGAGATAATTATCTCAGAATACAGCCGGCTTGATAGGCATTGAGCAATTCTTTATTATGTACTGAATGATAACGGATGCATCAACTATACTTAGCTTACCGTCAAGATAACAATCTGAATTTGCAGATGATGTTTTATTGAGTGAGATCGCTCCGGTCAGCGCTTTATGAAGCTGAACAACATCTGCCATATCAATATCACCATCAAGATTTACATCGCCGTAAACGGTCAGGTAAGATGAATCTATATCATTGATATTTTCTGTACTTTGCTCTGCATCGATTACTATTTTTTCCAGATACTCAGCCTTGCAGTAACCTACGGTATCCTTCCATGAAACATTATACCATTCGCCGTCTGACTTGATAACGAATACCTCGCTGTTGTTTGGTATCTGCGCTAAGATCTTTGCATTCAAGCTGCTGCCTGAGCGAAGATTAAGATGTGATCCATCTGTCTTTACACGATATGCTCCGGCTGCGTCAGATTCATAAGAATTATCGTTATTAGAAATTGTTGTAGTCTGTATAGTTTCAGATGTAGCTTCTGTTGATAATGTGCTTGTTTCTAAAGATGCTGTTGTAGTAATTATCGCAGCTAATGATGTTGTAGTAGTTGTTGTTGTTTCAAGGACAGTGGATGTACTTATAGTTTCTTCTGATTCTATGGAAGAGCTTGATTTTTTCAGATATGCCGCTGCACAGTAGCCGGTATTGCCATTCCATGTAACCGCAGCCCATTCATTATTTGAAGCTGTAACAGTTACCTTTGTTTCATCGGGTATTTGTGATACAATGCTGAAATTCATTCCTGCACCGGAGCGCATATTGAGATATGAACCGCCTGCTGATACAACGTATATCCCGGCATTTTCTTCAGAAAGCGGAGATGTTGTTGCTGTTGTTGTAGTAGTTGTAGTTGTTTCTTCTGTTGATGTAACCGAAGCAGCAGTAGTTTGCTTACCTGTTATTTGTGATGCAGGAGTGAGATACTCCATGCTGCAGTATCCGCTCAGATCGTTATATATAACGCTTGCCCAGCTTCCATCTGATTCGATCACCTTTACTTGTGTTCCATTAGGTATAACATCAAGTATTGCAGACGATGTGTTTGCATAGGCTCTCAAATTAAGATCGCCTCCGCCGGTATTAACAGTATATGTACCGGCTGCATCAGCAGAACCGCTGAATGACGGTGTAGTTTCTGTTACTGCTGGAGCAGAAGTACCCGTTGCAAAATAAAAAGTAAGATACGCTCTGAGCTTCAAATATTCTGTACCTGCATCTGACCAATAATTAAGTTCATCGTGGGTTTTCCAGTCGCCCGAGACTGATGTCTGACGTTTTGAACCTGCGCCCGGATCATAAACAAGTACACGATCTGTTGAACTGTCATAATCAACTATTGATATGAAATGATTGTGTACCAGTCCTACAGCTACCTCGCCCTGTGAAAGCTTTGACACCAGCATATTCCACGCTGCATCATAGGCTTCCTGTGTAGCGGGATATGAGCTGCCGACATATCCGCTGAAACCATAGTGAGTGTCTAGCTGAAAGCCGTAGGTGCTGCCGAATTTTGCGGCTGCGTCAGGAGCGATGGTAAAGCTTGAACCTACTCCCCAGATATACTCGTTTGCGCTTCCCCAGTCGGCTACAGCGTAAATATCCATAGTGTTGCCTGTAAGATAACGTACAGCGTTTATAATGGCAAATGCGCCGCATCCGCTGTCGCCAAGAGTGCCGTCGCCGTAAGGATAGCTGGTCCATTCGGAGTCATATTGCTGTAATACTGCATCGCCTGCATTTGCCTTTTCGATAGTTCTGCTAAAGATTATTCCTGAAGTAAGCAGTATTACCGAGGCTGTTATAACCGATATTATTTTGCATTTTTTTAAATTCATCAGATTTTTCCTTTCATTTTTTAATAGGTGAAATTCTATTTATGTTGACTTATAAGTGTATGCTTGTACTCAACTGTTTGTAACCGTTTTGTAATGTAATAAATTATATCACATTTTCTTTCCAATGTGAACCCATTTCACAAAACTTTGACGAAACTTTGGCACATTGCGACAAACTATCACTATAAACTTTGAATTTATATGTGAATTTTTATAATGAAATTTACTTTGCAGTCTTTGAAATAAAATATATGTATACATTTTTGTAAGTTGACATTTGCTGTCGAATTTTGTATAATAATTACTGAGAGCATACCTAAGCGGTATGGCGGTCAATTTCCGCTCCCATCATTTTAATATGGATGGGAGGTGATAATATGCAAGATTATATTACATTTGATGATTTGCTTCACATTGCAGAATTCTGCACTCAGTTGGCACTTCTCATAGTAACAACTTACTATTTTCATAAAAAGAAATAACCGCCCCTATCTCCAAACATGAACGGTTATTTCTTTTAACTTTTCTATGTGGGAGCTGACCGCCATACGGTATGCTCTCTTTAATTTTATTATACGATAATTTGCTTGATTTGTCAAGCTGTTTTTTATTAAGAGCCTGTTAGGTATCTTTTCAAAAGTAAGAAAAATGCGAACGCAAATTATAAAATTCTTTTCAAATGATTACTATTGCTTTTATTTGTATTATTTTAAAAAGATACTGAACAGGCTCTTAATTAATGATGAATTGTTTGTACAAAACAGCTATTTTTCATACGGCAATATGTTGTAAATTGCCAAAAAAATTTATAGAGCATCAAACACTCTTGCAAAGCGCTGTGAATTATGCTATAATAAATGTAATACAATGTGTCGTAAATTCACTCGGCACGAGTGTTAAAAATGTACTATAAATGATAATACAAAGCTGTTAGGAGGAAACACAAGAAATGAATGAAGTAAAAAAAGGTAAAAAGGTAACTATTCTGGGAGCAGGAAATGTTGGAGCATCTATCGCATTTTCTATGGCAATCAAGGGACTTTGCTCTGAGATGGTTCTTGTTGATATCAACAAGCCAAAGGCTAAGGGCGAGGCAATGGATATTATGCAGGGCAATTCATTTTATCCTGGATGCGATGTAAGAGACGGCGATTATCCGGATGCAGCCGGCTCTGATTTGGTAATTATAACAGTAGGTATCGCAAGAAAGCCGGGTCAGACACGTCTTGATCTCTGTAAAATCAATGCTAAGATCATGGCATCTGTAATGCCTGAGATCGCAAAGTATGCTCCGGACGCTTGCTATGTTATCGTAAGTAATCCAGTTGATGTTCTCACATATGAAGCACTGAAGGTTTCCGGCTTGAAGCCTTCTCAGGTCATCGGTTCAGGCACAGTTCTCGACTCATCACGTCTTCGTGCTTGTCTGGCAGATCATGCTAAGGTAAGCTCAAAGAATGTACATGCTTATGTTCTTGGCGAGCATGGGGATTCTTCAATGGTTCCGTGGAGTCTGGCATCTGTATGCGGTATGCCTTTTGAGGATTATTGCAGATGCGTAAGCGACTTGGGAAATAAGAATGATATTGTTCAGGAAGTAAGAGAAGCCGGAGCTGAGGTTATCAAGTGCAAAGGTGCAACATATTATGCTATCGCACTTTCTGTAAGTATGATCGCAGAGGCTATTCTTCGTGATACAAAGACAGTTCTCACTGTTTCTGCTTATCAGGACGGCAGCCGTTATGAGGGCGTTGAGGATGTTTGCCTTAGCCTTCCTTGCGTAGTGGGCGCAGCAGGTGTAGAGCGTGAGATCACACCTCCGCTGAATGACGAAGATCTGGCAGCTCTTCAAAATAGTGCAAAGGCTTTGCGTAATGTAATTGATGCTATGCAGAATGATGCTGAGTAAGTTTATATAATTTTATGTGCAGCGATTGTGGTTACATGGTCGCTGCATTCTTTATAATGTATAGAGGGCGTGTCGGTACTTGATAAGTAAGCTTAGAATTATAGCATCGTTAATTGTGCTGATTATATTTTCCAGTGTTATTATAAGAATATTTTCAGCAGATGATAGCGATTATATTCGTAAGGCTGCAGATACAGCGGCTGTTATAAGCTTTGGAACGACGAGCATTTCTTCTGAAAATCATGCTGTTACAGAGACCATGGCAGTTACGGAGATATCTAAGGAAACAGCAGTTTTTGCGGATGATAAAACTGATGAAATCATTATAGAGACTGCTGAAATAGTATATTTCCCGATAAATCTTAATACAGCTACACTTGAAGAATTGACTGCACTTCCTGGTATAGGCGAAAAAACAGCACTTAATATAATAGCGTACAGAGAAGCTGTCGGAGGATTTTGCAGCAGACAGCAGCTGCTTGAAGTAAGCGGCATAGGCAGCGTGAAATATAATGAAATTTATGACCTTGTATACATAGATGATGAAAATTATGATTATGAAGAGCCGTTTGACGAGCAGCCTATCGATGAATATGAGACCGGAGCAGAAGAGGAGATTCCTGTGCTTGATGTCAATACAGCTTCAGCAGAAGATTTTGCAAAGCTGCCGGGTGTGGATGAAGAGCTTGGAAATAAAATAGTAAGCTTTCGTCAGGAGATAGGAGGATATGAAAATGTTCTTGAGCTTTTATATGTAGAAGGAATGACGGATCAGCTATACATATCAATACAGGATTTTCTTGTGTGCAGCGTACAAAATCATTGATCGGGCATTAGATATCATATGAATGGCATCTTAATGATATTCTATTCGTGTAACCTCTTTGTAACCTTTTCGCTTTTCAAAGGATTGTTAATGGTTGAAAAGCATAATTTCAACATAATAAATTTGTACTAATTGCTGAAAAAAATGAATGAATGGAATACTACTTGACTTTATTTCGGAATTAGTGTATATTAAGCTTATCAAAGGATTGCTGCAAAGCAATGGGAAATCCTGCGCTTTGAAAGCAAAAAAAGCAAATTATATTATTCTTTAATTATATTATTCTTTAAAGGGTGGTATAATATATAATTTAAGGAGGAAATTTCCAATGAACAATCTGAAGAAGACACTGGCACTCGTAGCTGCACTGGCTATGACTGCTACAGCATTTGTTGGATGCGGCGGCAAGGACGAATCATCCACATCTGAACCTGCAACAGAGGCTACAACAGAAGCAGCAGCTGACGAATCATCTGAAGCTCCTGCTGATGAATCATCTGAAGCTCCAGCTGACGAATCATCTGAAGCTCCAGCTGAAGAAGCATCTATCCCAGCTCTGGGTACACCGGACGGCACACTGGCTGATGGCGGCGATGCTCTGACAATCTTGTGCTGGACAGAAGACGACCTGAAGTTTATGTATGATGTAGTAGCTGACGCTTCTGGCATGGATAAGTCTAAGATGGTATACAAGAACGTAGGTTCTGCAGGCGGCGAAGCTAACGAAAAGTATGCACAGGTATTCGCTTCTGACGAAGACGTTGACCTGTATTTCTGCGATGCTGACTGGAACAAGGCTTATCAGAACAACGATGAATATTCCGCTCCTCTGGCAGCTGTAGGTATCTCTGAAGATATGTATGCAAATGCATATGGCTATACAGTAGCTATGGGTAAGGACAATAACGGCGTTCTCAAGGGTGCTACATGGCAGGTAGCAGCAGGCGGTTATGCTTACAGAACTGACCTGGCTGAAGAATACCTCGGCATTAAGACTCCTGAGGATATGCAGGCTGCTATCTCTGATTGGGATGCATTCTGGGCAACAGCTGCTACAGTATATGAAAAGTCTGGCGGCGCAACAGCTATGGCTGACTCTGTAGACGGCGTTTGGAGAGCATACTCCAACGGTAACAGAACATCTGCTTGGGTACAGGATGGCACAATCACAGCTGACAATGCTAAGGCTTGTCTCGGTGACTTCATCAACATGGCTAAGACAAACTATGATGCTGGCTATATCAGCACAGCTTCTCAGTGGACAGATGACTGGCTGCCACAGGGTATGAGCGAAGGTACTCAGGCTAACAAGACAATGGGCTTCTTCTTCCCAACATGGTCTCTGGGCGCTGGTTCTCAGCTGTCTCAGGCTGAAGGCGAAGAGGGCAAGGATGGCTCTACATATGGTATGTTCAACATCGTTGCTGGTCCTACAAGCTGGTTCTGGGGCGGTACATGGATCTGCGTATCTCCTAAGTGCGATAACGCTACAGAAGCAGGGCAGTTCATCTACTACATGACAGCTGATACAGCTTCTATGCAGGCATATGTTGACGCTAAGGGCGACTTCGTAAACAACAAGATCGTTATGGCTAACACAGTTGCTGCTGGCACAAACAGCAACCCACTGCTCGGCGGTCAGGATCAGCTCGCTGTTCTGGCAGATGCAGCTGCTGGTATCGATATGAGCATTGCTACTGAGTATGATGCTACTATCAACACTACACTTCAGAGTGCTATAAAGAAGTACTGCGAAGGTACACTTGCTTCTGAAGAAGATTGTGTAAACGAGTTCCTGGATAAGCTGTCTGAATCTCTGACAGACGTTACAGTTGAATAATTGAATTTAACAATTATTTGATTTCAATTCAATAATGTACAACCTGCATGGCAGAATACTGCTGTGCAGGTGTATATTTATTTTTATCTCTAAATTTCTACTACTATTTTACTAAATTTTTGAGAGGATGTGTTAAAAATGGCATCGACAGCACAGAGCCGTATCAAGTCTATCAGCTATGCAAAATACGGTTATATGTTTATTGCACCATTTTTTATCGTCTATGCGTTCTTCCAGATCTGGCCGCTCATCAATACATTTATACTGAGCTTCTACGGCAATGGTAATGCAGCAAGCGACTTTGTATCTGTAGAGAACTACCAGACGCTTCTTTTTGGCGGTGCTGACCGTAGATCCGGTGCGCTGCATAGTACATTTGTACAGTCATTCATCAATACTGTTATTCTTTGGGTAGGTAACTTTATTCCTCAGATCTTCCTGTCCCTGCTGCTTGCTGTATGGTTTACAGATTCTAAGCTGCATATTCCGGGTCAGGGTGCATTTAAGGTAATTATGTATCTGCCAAATATCATTACAGCAGTTTCCGTAGCTGCTCTGTTTATGCGTTTTCTATCTAACTCTGAAACAAGTGCCGCAAACATTATTCTGCAGAATATGGGTAAGGACACTATCAGATTTGAAAACGATCCTACATGGAGCCGTGGTATCGTAATGTTTATTCAAACATGGATGTGGTTTGGTAATACCATGATAATGATGATGTCCGGTATTCTGGGTATCAATCCGTCTCTGTTTGAAGCTGCAAATATTGACGGTGCATCAAGCGGTCAGGTTCTGAGAAAGATTACTCTGCCTCTCCTGAAGCCGATGGTTGTTTACACACTGATTACTTCCATGATCGGCGGTCTCCAGATGTTCGATATTCCTTTCCTGTATCATACAGCTACTGGCGATATCAAGGCTCATCTGCGTACTGTTGCCGTATTTATTTACGAGCAGTTCCGTGTTGGTAATAATGTACATAGCCCGCAGTATGGTATTGCTGGTGCGGCTTCCATCATGCTGTTCGTTGTAACAGCTATTCTGGGTATCTTTGTATTCCGTATGAACCGTGATGCTGATGAAGCTCGTAAGAAGAAAGAGCGTAAGGAACTGGTCAAGGCATACAAGAAACAGCAGAAACTTGCAAAGATGGGAGGAATTGACTAATGGAAAATGTCGGCGTATCTAAAAATTATATGTTGATTCAGAGAATTAAGTCAATAGGTTGTATGATCGTTTGCATTCTGCTTGCTGCGGTATGTCTTGTTCCGCTGTGGATAATGATTTGTAATGCAACACATGACAGATTCCATCTGAGTACAAATCCTATCAATTTAATTCCCGGCGGAGATTTTGGTGTAAACTTCTACAATATTTCCAAGGGTGATATGGCTCAGTTTCCTGACTTCAATGTTTGGACTGGTTATATCAACAGCTTGATCATTGCAGGTTGCTCTACAATTCTGACTGTATTCTTCTCTGCACTGACTTCATATGGTTTAACTGTTTACAATTTCAAGGTTCGTGACACAGCTTATACAATCATTCTGGCTGTTATGATGATTCCTGTACAGGTAACATCTACAGGTTTCGTACAGTTCATGGTTGGTACACTGGGTCTGGCTAACTCTTACATTCCGCTGATTCTTCCAGCAATTGCAGCTCCTGCTGTCGTATTCTATATGCGTCAGTACATGAAGTCTTCATTCCCGCTGGATATCGTAGAAGCAGCGAGAATCGATGGCTGCGGAGAATTCCGTACATTTATCTCTATTGCAATTCCAATGTGTAAGCCAGCTATTGCAGTACAGGCTATCTTCGCATTCGTTGCAAACTGGAACAACTACTATACACAAAACATGATCATTCTGAGTAATACAAAGCGTTACACAATGCCGATCATGATTCAGAATGTACTTGGTCAGGATAAGCATCCGGATGCAGGTGCACAGTATGCAGCAGTTGCTCTCTCTATCATTCCGATCGTTATTATCTATCTCTGCCTGTCCAAGTTTATTGTTGGCGGCGTAGCTCTGGGCGGCGTAAAGGAATAATAATTAATTGGCTATAAGAAAAGAGTCACAGGTTTCTGTGGCTCTTTTTTGTATATATTCAAGCTTTAACCTTTATTGAAACTTCTCCGGTAGTTAGTGTTTTGATTGTTTTATCCGGAAGTTCTAATTTGAGTCCGGCGTTGTCGTCAATGCCAATTGCCTTGGCAGTATAGACATCATTACCAGAATGAACTTCAACTTCTTTTCCTATTACAAAAGAGCGCATTTTGTATTCTTTTAGAAATGTCCTCTCATGGAGTTCTGAAAGTTCATTGGAAAGGTGGCGAAGCAGAGCCTTTTCCATTTCTTTTGGAGTTACAATGCGCCCTGTCTCTTCTTCGATAGATGTTATAATGGAGTGCAGTTCTTTTGGGAAGGCATTTTTATCTTGTAAAAGATTTATCCCGATGCCTATTACAGCAAAATCTGGTAGAGATGCTTCTGTCAGAATACCGCAGAGCTTTCTTCCGCCCATGAAGATATCGTTTACCCATTTGATCTTTGCATCATGTCCGGAGACTTCCTCAATGGCTTTAGCAGCGGCAACCGCAGCACAAGGTGTTATAAGACCCGCATTTGTCATATCAAATCCTTCACGAATCAAAACAGTGCAGTAAAGTCCTGCACCATTTGGAGAACAGAAATGCCTCCCAAGTCTGCCTTTTCCGGCGGTCTGATAGTCTGCAATTATGACAGTACCATGCGGTGCACCGTTTCGGGCGAGCTCTTTGCATTTAGTATTTGTTGAATCGAGTGTATTAAAATAAATCGGTGAAAATTCTATCATAAGAAAAATTCCTCTCTGCACCTATATTGGCAAGGTGCATAAAATAATAATAACAGGGCATAATCCAGACAGAGTATAATTCTTAAATAGGAGTGAATATATATGATGGTCAGAAGAGGAGATATCTATTACGCCGACCTAAGTCCGGTAGTAGGCTCTGAACAGGGAGGCATCAGACCCGTACTTATCGTGCAAAACGACATTGGCAACAGACACAGTCCAACAGTAATTGCCGCTGCAATAACAAGTCAAAAGGATAAGGCTAAGCTGCCTACTCATATTCCTGTGAGTGCTGATTCATGCGGACTTACAAAGGACAGTATTGTTCTTCTGGAACAGATACGCACTATTGATAAACGTCGTTTGAAAGATAAAATGGGCGCACTTGATACAACCTCTATGACGCAGATAAACAATGCCCTGCAAATAAGCTTCGGACTGGAAGCGTGATATATTTTAGTCGGCTATAATGATTTCCTCGGTTTGCTGCTGTACAGCCTTAAGACGCTCGGTCTCGGCTGTAAGCAGCATTTTTGTTTCATTATGTACATCCGTTTCCGTCAGGATGCTTTCAATAAGTTCAATGGTATCACACATAGCGCAAAATAGCCGAAAGTAAGCTTGTTTGTATTTGATGTGTTCATTTTGAATCATTTTAAAATACCACCTTTCAGAGTTTCATTATATACCAATTTGGTTTATATGTCAATATACCATTTTGGTTTGTCATATAATGATTCCATGAAAGGAGTGTCTATATGCCATATGAAAGAGTTAGAAACCTACGTGAGGATGCTGATTTGTATCAGCGTGATCTTGCAGAATATCTCCATTGTACACAGGTAACATATTCCAGATATGAGCTTGGAACAAGAGATATTCCTACTGAAGTATTGATAGCACTTGCTGGATTTTATAATACAAGTATTGACTTTTTACTTGGGTTGACTGACGAAAAAAATCCATATCCCAGATCTAAACATAAATAATAAATACTAAAATACACAAAAAGGCTGCTGCGATATTTCACGCAACAGCCCAATTTTTATACTTTAGTATTAGACTAAGTAATAACTTAGCCAGCTGCGTTCAGCTTCTTCATCAGCTGAGACTTTTTTCTTGCAGCAGCGTTCTTGTGCATAAGACCCTTTGCGCAAGCCTGATCTACACGCTTAATAGCTACCTTGATAGCAGCCTCCTTATCAGCAGCGTTGTTTGCGCAAGCTGTGTCAGCCTTCTTGATAAGAGTCTTCATATTAGACTTTCTTGCCTTGTTAAGGGCAGCCTTTGTCTTTGTTACCTTTACTCTCTTCTTAGCAGATTTAATATTCGGCATTTGAGCCACCTCCTTGTTTTTAATGGTCGGATTTCCCGTGGATATCCGGTAAGCAAAGTCATATCATAGAAACGGAATTGACACGGTACCGCTTCCTGCAAGATGGTACGACCATTTGCCGATGCAATTGGGTTATATCGCATCATGACTAAATCATATTATACCACGATTTACAAAATAATGCAATAGATATTATTTAAATAACATACTGATTTTTTATCCCCAATTATGGCAAAAATGCACGAAAACGTTAAGAAGCTTATTTATTGTACAAAGGAGAGTAAATTATGGCTGTAAGAACAGACCTTGCGCTTGAACGGATAAACAGCGATTTAGACTATGGCAGCGGAATTCATAGCACTGTGCGCGGCGGTGCATTCAAGATAACAGATATTACAATAGACAGCGATGCTGACGGCATGAAAATTGGCAAACCAAAGGGAAGATACCTTACGCTTGAAACATCTGCACTCAGCCGTTTCTCAGACAGCTATCAGGAAATGACAGAGGAGCTGTCTGCTGAGATAGCAGCATTTTTGCCTGATGACGGCTGTGTGCTTATAGCAGGTCTGGGAAACAGTGCTATAACTCCCGATGCTTTAGGTCCGAGGACTGCCGGGAAGGTTCTTGCAACACGTCATCTCAGAAAGGAGCTTGCCGATGGTGAAGCCGATTTTCTGCGTTCACTCAGAGCTGTAAGCGTTCTTCAGAGTGGTGTTCTTGGTCAGACAGGCATGGAAACAGCTGAAATGATCTCTGCGGTATGCGAAAAAATAAAACCGGCTGCTGTTATAGCGATCGATGCTCTTGCCTGTGCGGAGCTTTCAAGGCTTGGAACAACTATTCAGATGTGTGACAGCGGAATATGCCCCGGAAGCGGTGTTGATAATAAGAGAATGGAGCTTTCTGAAAATACTATAGGCGTTCCGGTTATTGCAGTCGGTGTTCCTACGGTAGTTGATCTGCATACTGTAGCAAAGAGCATTACCGGACAGGATATACCAAAGGACAGCCCTAATATGATGGTTACTCCAAGAGATATAGACAGGCTGATAGATCATGCAGCAGGAATGATATCATGTGGAATAAATCTTGCGCTGCATAAGGAGCTTACCTTTGCAGATGCACAGTCACTCTGATTTCCTATTAAAAATTGCAAGAGATGAGCATATAGGAACTGCAATAGAAAATCCTATGGCACAAATCCATCCTAAAGCGCTTAGTGTTACAGTGCCGAAAATAACCTGCATAACAGGTATCGAAACAGCTGCAATCAGCGCAGCAAGGGATATCAGTGCAGCTCCTATAAGTTTCATATTGTTGGTATAGCGTATGCGGAAAAGCCCTTTTTTTTCTGATTTACACTCAAATACATGAACAAGCTGAGAAAGAATAAGAGTGCATAGAGCTGCCGTTCTTGCACCGGCAAGAGTACCCTCCAGTCTGAGCGCAGTGCTGAATGCTCCTAAAGTACAAAGACCTATAAGTATTCCTCGCAGACCTATTTTCTGCATAAGTCCGCCTGAGAAAAAGCCATCGTCCTTTTGTCTTGGCGGAGAGTACATATCATCAGGGTCAGGCGGTTCAAGCCCCAGTGCAATTGCCGGCAAACCGTCAGTTACCAGATTTACAAGGAGTATCTGAACCGGCAGAAGCGGAGAAGGCATTCCTACAAGTATGCCGAGAAACATAGTTGCCACTTCACCTATATTGCATGACAGCAGATAACGCACAAATTTTCTTATATTGGAATAAACACAGCGTCCCTGTTCAACAGCGCTTACAAGTGTTTCAAAGTTATCATCAAGAAGTACAACGTCTGCTGCCTGACGAGCTACATCAGTACCGCATTTTCCCATAGCGACGCCAACATCAGCCGCTTTTATTGCAGGAGCATCGTTTACGCCGTCGCCTGTCATTGCAACAACGCAGCCGCAAGCCTGAAATGCCCTTACCAATCTAAGCTTATGTGCAGGACTTACTCTTGCAAATACTCCGTATCTGTCAGCATCTGCTGCAAGCTCACTATCTGACATTGCATCTATCTGTGCGCCTGTCAGAACATGACCAGCCCTTTGTATGCCGGCTTTCTTAGCAATGGCAGAAGCAGTTTCCGGGTGATCTCCTGTTATCATAACGGTTCGTATTCTTGCACGGCTGCAAATCCTTATAGCAGATTTTGCAGCTGCTCTTGGCGGATCTTCCATTCCGCAAATTCCTGCGAATATAAGTTCATCTTCGCTTTCGCCATACGCAAATCCCAAAACCCTAAGCGCTCTGCCAGACATATCAGCTACAGAGCGTTCTATATCTTTCAGAAGCTCTGCGGTAAGCTGAATAGCCTTTCCGTTTTGCAGGCATTTTCTGCACATTTTCAGAAGTACGTCAGCAGCTCCTTTTACATATATCTTTTCTTCGCTGCCGCTTTTTACTATGACCTTCATATATTTCTTATCGCTGTCAAATGGATCTATGGAAATTCGAGGATACTTTGCTCTGATTTTTTCTAAGTTAAATCCTGCTTTTGCAGCAGCTGCTATAATTGCTGTTTCCGTAGGATCACCCTCTTTTTCAGTTGCGGTGCTGCAAAGCACACCACAGTGAAAAAGCTCAGAAATGGCGTTATTTCCGCTTATGCCCGCCGGTTCTTTACCCTTTGTTAATCCATTGTCTGTGACATTAAAGCATTCACCGAGAATATTTACCTCAGTCACCGTCATTTTATTTTCAGTTATAGTTCCGGTTTTATCGGAGCATATTACATTTGCGCATCCCAATGTTTCTACGCTGTGCAGACGATTCACCAAAGCATTTTTCTGGCGCATTCTGCTTACAGCAAGTGCAAGAGCTATTGTTACAGTTGCAGGAAGTCCTTCAGGTATAGCGGCGATAGCTATAGTAATACCTGTCATGAGCATATCAAAAAACGGTTCTCCACGCAGCACACCTGTTAAAAAGACTACAATGCACACGCCTATGCATAAAAAGCCAACGACCTTTCCAAGACCGGCAAGACGTTTTTGTAATGGCGTCATGGAATCCTCAATATCAGAAAGGCTTTCTGATATTTTACCCATTTGAGTGTTTATTCCCGTAGCAATGACCATTCCCTCTCCGCTGCCTTTTAGAACTCCTGTACCCGAATAGATCACCCCTTTCTGATGAAGAACATTAGAGCTTGGAAGAGGGGATACAACCGTCTTTGATATAGGATGTGATTCGCCTGTCAGAACTGATTCCTGTACAGTAAGACCGTGGCTTTCTGTCAGTGCGCAGTCTGCCGGTACGCTGTCACCGGCTTCTATGCGTATGAGATCACCGCATACAAGCAGTCGGGCAGGCAATTTTATCCATTTTCCGTCACGGCAGACGACTGCCTGAGGAGCAGTCATATTTCTGAGCGCTTCAAGAGTTCTTTCAGTGCGGTATTCCTGCACGAAACCAAGAATAGCATTCAGCAGTACTATGAGTATGATAGTGACACAATCGGTTATCTCGCCTAAAAGAGCAGCTATTACAGCGCCGGCAAGAAGTATCATGACCATAAAATCTCTGAACTGTCCCAGGAATATTTTCATAGCTCCGATTTGCTTTCCTTGTGCAAGTGCATTTTCACCCTCTGTACGCAGACGTGCCTGCGCTTCACGCTCTGTAAGTCCTGCCATAAAAAGCACCTCCTTTTCTGAAAAAAATTCTATGCAGAAAAGGAGGTTTTAAGACGCAAATTTCTGAGAAATTCATTATTTGTCTATATATTGTGTATTGAATTATGTTATGATAACAACAATATATATTATTAAGGGAGGAAATTATATTATGATGCAGACAGAGATAAGAAGCGGAAGCTTTACAGACGAGGAAATAAAGGAATGTATTCTTTATACGAAAAAGAGATGGGGAGTGAGGCTTCCTAAAAATCTGAAGCTTATACTTGACAAGAATGCTGACGGTATTGTTGAGGTTATATATGACCCGCCTATAAATCGAAGCGTATACCGCAGTACAGATTATCTTGTAAATAACGTTGATAAGCTGAATGCTGCAAAGCAGGCTGAGCATACTGATAAGCAGATGCACTGTGTTGATTGAATTTTTTAAATTTTTTTCAATATAGGCTTGTAGCCCTTTTGCATTGACTTTATATGTGACGGATAAGAAGCAGCATAATCAAAGATGAGTGTATCAAGATTTTCTTCAATGAGAAATTTTCTCAGGTAATCGTCTGAGAAATTTTTCATGCCAATGCACAGCTCAGATACTGTTATGACTATGTTTTCGTTTTCATCACGCATAATGCGAAATGGCCATATTTTACAGTCAAACGGTTTGTCCTCTGCTTTCAGTTCGCAGCCTTTTTCAGCGAGAGCCGGACATTGGAAAAGCTCATCGCCATGAAGCTTAGGTGATTTGAAAGTAAGCTCGTTTCCGTTGCGGATAAATTCAGTATCAGGGCGAAGCTCTTTTACACGGGCGGCAGTTTCATCTGAAATTACCGGAAGCTCCCAAGTATCGGTGCAGTCGAATTTGCAGCAGATTTTGCAATCTGCACAGGTTTTGGGCGATAATATTTTTTTCAGCATAATGTCTCCTTTATAAATCAAAGCTGCCGTAAGCTATACTTGCGGCAGCTCTTTTTTACTATAATTACAGCTTCTGTACCCAGCCGAATGTATCCTCGACCTTGCCCCACTGAATACCTGTCAGTGTGTCATAGATCTTCTGAGAAACAGCGCCGATCTTGTTGTCATTTATTTCCATTACCTTGTCGCCCCATTTAAGATGACCGACAGGTGAAATAACAGCGGCTGTTCCTGTGCCGAATACCTCGTCGAGTTTTCCAGCATCATAAGCATCCGCAATTTCCTGAATGCTTATACGGCGCTCAGAAACTTTCATGCCCCAGCTCTTGCAGAGGTCGATCGTAGATTTTCTTGTTATACCGCCCAGAATAGAACCTGCATCAAGTGAAGGAGTAACGATCTCGCCGTCAATGATAAAGAAGATGTTCATTGCGCCGACTTCTTCAATGTATTTCTGCTCTACGCCGTCAAGCCAAAGAACCTGTGAATAGTTGATCTTGTGAGCATCGTCCTGACTATGAAGAGAAGCAGCATAGTTACCGCCTGTCTTAGCGAAGCCCATACCGCCTCTTACGGCACGAACATATTTATCCTCAACGTAGATATTTACAGGATTCAGACCTGATGCATAATATGCACCTGACGGACTGAGTACGATGATAAACAGATACTGATCGCCTGGACGTACGCCAAGGAACGGGTCAACTGCAATGATAAACGGACGAATGTAAAGTGATGTTCCGTCCAGATGCGGAACCCAATCTTTTTCAATCTCCAGAAGCTCTGTAAGGCAATGCATAGCAAGGTCAACAGGCAGCTCCGGAATAACCAGACGCTCATTTGACTGATTAAGTCTCTTAAAGTTTTCTTCAGGACGGAACAGCTGGATGGAATCATCAGCTGTACGGTATGCCTTCATACCCTCGAACACTGTCTGACCATAGTGCAGGCACATTGCAGCAGGACTGAGGGAGAGATTGCCATATGGCAAAATTTCCGGATCATGCCAGCCCTTACCTGTATCATAAGGCATAACGAGCATATGATCTGTGAAAATATGACCAAATCCAAGCTTGCTTTCGTCAGCAGGCTTTTCCTTAGGCGATGTTGTAAGAGTTTTTTTGATTTCCATTGTATATACACCTCTTGATAAAACATTAAAACATTTTTGCTGTACGAATAGGGTACAGTTATCATTATATCACATATATTTTTTTATGGGAATACCCTTTTTAAAATTTTTCTGAATAATTTAAATTTTTATTCGCTCTTTTTGAAAAGGGATTTAGCCAGAAGCCCTGCACCGGCTGCTATCATGCCGAACATAACGACATATTGCCACAGAGAAGCTGAAAGTGGTCTGAACCTTACGCTTGTGAGAAGTGTTATGAAGATTATGAGCAGACCGAGAGCTATTACAATACCGGGCAGGGTTTTCTTTTCCATAAAGAATGCAAGACCAATTCCAACAAGCAGAGGAATAAGCATAAGTCCTGTTGCAAGGGCGGTATTTATACCAAAGCTGCTCCAGATACTTCCCCATGAAAATGATACCACAAATGAATTGAGTACCCAGTAAATTCCTCCGCCTGTCAAAAGAAAGCCTATTACAAATTCAAGCAGAGGATTGGACTTTTTCTTTGGTATATAAACCGCATCTGCTTTTCCCTTTGCATTTTTTTTATTCTTTTCAGCTTTCACTTCTTCTTCCATTTTTTTCATTTCTTTATCAATATCCATTGTTAAAAGCACTCCTTGCCGTTTATCATCACAAGCCACGGATCTTCTCTTAGATCGAGCGGATCTCTTCTGTAAAGCTGAATGTCAGCATCCATACCGACAGCAATACTGCCCATGCGCCGATCTATACCGAGAATTTTCGCTGCTCCCATTGTTATGCTGTAAAGTGCCTCCTCAGCGGATAATCCGCCCTTTACGGCAAGAGCTGCACATTCTGAAAGGTACTGCACAGGTATAACGGTATGATCGGTACACACAGCGATCTCAACGCCGGCTTTCTTTAATATAGCCGGATTTTCTATAGTAAGGTTCTTCATTTCAGGCTTACAACGGTCACAGAGAGTCGGACCGCATATTACCGGAATATCCGCCTTTTTCAGCACATCCGGGATAAGGTACGCTTCCGTTCCGTGAACAATTACAGCTTCCAGATGAAATTCCTTTGCGATACGTATAGCAGTGCATATATCATCCGCACGATGACAATGAAAGTGAGCTTTCATATCACCTTTAAGAAGTGGAATAAGTGCTTCACATTTAGCGTCAAAATCCGGAAGCTCTGAATCGTCATCAGCAGCTTCGCAGTCGGAAAGATAACGCTTTGCCTTGTAAAGACCCTCACGTATTATTGCGGCAGTTGCCATTCTTGTTTTAGGCGCTTCATCTCTGCCGTTGTAAACATTTTTAGGGTTTTCGCCGAGGGCAAATTTCATTCCTGCTGACGATACAGCCATATCATCAACGCAAACGCCCATTGTTTTCATTACAAGCATAGAGCCGCCGCAGGCATTGGCACTGCCCGGAGAAGTCATTACTGCCGTAACGCCGCTGCGTCTTGCTTCCTCGAAGCAAAAATCCATAGGATTCACACCGTCGATCGCTCTCATCTGTGGAGTGAAAGGATCAGAAGCTTCATTGCAGTCATCGCCCTCAAAGTCAAGACCATTCTCAAGAATGCCAAGATGTGTGTGTGCATCAATAAATCCTGGAAGCAGCAAGCTGCACTCTGCATCAATATCATCGGCAGAAATGCTGTCAGGATATCCCTCTGATACTTCGGATATTTTTCCGTTTTCAACAGATATAAAGCCATTTGCAATAATGCCCGCATCTGTCATTGTATGTATAACTGCGTTATATATTTTCATTTTGTCTCCTGATAAGCCGATTCAGGCATATTTATGCCTAACAGTTCAATAATACGTTTTGCTGTTTCCTCAGGCAGCTCACCGTTATATGACGCAAGGATATCAGTCGCATTGCTGCGATAGATTCCGCTGCGGCTGTTAAATATTTCTCTAAGCTGCTCTTTTGTGTTTTTCTGAACGATCGGACGGTTTGTGTCGTTCTTTATTCTGCTGTAGCATTCCTCAAAGCTTACGTCAATGAATATTACAGCAGCTCCAGATTCTCTTGCAGCCGCTGCCGTATCAGCATTAAGCATAGCGCCTCCGCCGCAGGCTACAACTGCATTTTTCAAGCAAAGACTGCGCACTGTTTCTGCTTCAACTTTTCTAAAGTAAGGCTCGCCCTTTTTCTCAAATATTTCAGGGATGCTCATTTCCTCTCTGATAACAATAGCCTCATCTGTATCAATCAGCGGCAGATTCAGTTGTTTTGAAAGCTCATGTCCAACAGTGGTCTTTCCGCAGCCCATAAAGCCGCAAAGAAATATTGTCACTGCACTTCACCTCCGCTTTTTAATGGAAACTGCTCGGCGATCTGCTTTTCCATAGCTATAATTATCTCGTTTATCTGCTCGTTGGTATAGAAATCATTGTCCCACAGTTCATGAGCTTTTACAGCCTGTAGTACCAGCATTGCGCTGCCGCCCTTTGCGGTTTTGCCAAGACTTTTTGCCTTTTTCATGAGTGTTGTTTCGATGGGATTATAAACAGCATCAAATACAAAGCTGCACTTTTCGATAAGAGAATCACTTGCCGGACAAGTTTCGATTTTCGGGTACATTCCGGCAGGAGAAGCATTTAGTATAACATCGAAGCTTTCGTCAATATCTGCCGTAAGAGCAGTTTTGATTTTTGTATTGGGGCATATAGTAAGGATCTCTTCTGTAAGAATAGCAGCTCTTTCTTTATCGCATGGAAGTATGCCGAATGTAAGATCAGCACCGCTTCGTGCAGCTTCAATAGCCATCATTCTGCCAACACCGCCGCAGCCTATGAGTAAAACCTTTCCATCCATAGGATATTTCTCAACGCTTCTGAGGAATCCGTCGCAGTCGGTGTTATAGCCTATAAGCTTTCCGCCGTCATTTACAACGCAGTTTACGGAATTATATCTTGCAGCAGATTCGCCTATCTCATCAAGCAGAGGGATAATATTCTGCTTATGAGGTATCGTTATATTAAAACCTTTGAATTCTCTGAGAAAATCTGCCTTTGAAGCGATATCTTCCGGAACTATTTCTACAAGGTCGTAAGTCGCTTCTCTGCCCTTTATGGCAAAAAGCCTTTCATGTATCATAGGAGACATTGAGTGTCCCAGCGGATATCCTATCAGTATATATTTATTCATTATGCCATCACCTCTTCAAGTGTACTACAGTTTTCGCAGTTTTTAGCTGTAACGTCCTTTAATGTTTTCTTTACAAGACCGGTGAGAACATTTTTAGGACCGAATTCTATGAATTTATCAAATCCGTCAGCCTGCATAGCGGCAAGCTCTTCTGTAAATCGAACCGGTGATACGATATGTTTAGCAAGAAGAGCAGGCATATCGGAAAAATCAGTAATCTCTGTTCCGAGTACATTTGAGTAGAACTTTACATCAGGGGTGTTGAATTTAACGTCTTTTACAGCTTCGTAGAATTCATCAGCAGCAGGCTGCATGAGCTTTGTGTGGAATGCGCTTGCTACAGCCAGCGGGACTGCTCTTGCACGTTTTGCAGCAGCAGCCTCAGCAACAGCGGCAACAGCAGCCTTTTCACCGGCAATTACTGTCTGAACAGCTGAATTATAGTTTGCCGGTACAACGTAGCCTTCTGTTTCCTCACAAAGCTTTTCAACATCGGCAGGAGCCATTTTGAGTATAGCACACATTGAACCTTCCGCATTCTGAGCAGCTTTGTCCATAGCTAAGCTTCTTGCCTTTATCAGACGGAATCCGTCTTCCAGAGAAAGCATTCCGGAGGCAACCATAGCAGCATATTCGCCAAGAGAATGACCAGCCACTCCGCCGAACTCAAAACCACGCTTTTTAGCAGCCTCAAGGCATACCAGAGATGTTGCCATGATCGCAGGCTGAGCGTAGATGGTCTTTGAAAGTGTTTTAGCATCGCTTTCAGCTATAACATTTTTAAGGTCAAAACCAAGTATATCAGATGCTGCAACATAAATAAAATCAAGAGAAGCATCTGCGCTCAGAAGGTCAAGACCCATTCCTGTGTACTGTGAGCCTTGTCCTGAAAAGAGAGAAATTGTCATAAAAATATAAGTCCTTTCTGTTTTTATTGGCGAAATATGCAAAGTTTGCTCTAAAATCAGCACATATTTGTGTAAAATATATGAAACCTTGAAAATTTACATAAAAAAGTGCGCTTTATCATTGCAAAAGTCACCGAAATATTGTATAATATAAAAGTGTATGATTTCCAGCAGAAGAGTATCATTTTACATCTGCTGTTCTAATCATATCACAAAATCAGAATAAACACAATAGGAACGGAGGAATTTTTCCATGGGCCTTCACATTTTAGGAACCGGCAGCTTTGCGCCGAAGAAAACGCTTACAAACGAAGACTTTACCAGATTTATCGAAACAAATGACGAATGGATCCGTACACGTACCGGAATAAGTGTAAGACGTGTTGCATCAGGAGAGCCTACATGGTATATGGGGGCACAGGCGGCGAAGTCTGCTATTGAAGCAGTCGGCATAGACCCGATTGATATCGGACTTATTATTGATACAACTATCACACAGGATTACAGCACACCGTCTATGTCTTGCATTATCCAGCGTGAGACAGGCGCAGTAAATGCAGCTTGCTTTGATTTAAATGCAGCTTGCTCCGGATTTGTGTATGCTATGGATATGGCACACCGTTTCCTGCAAACAGAGCCTTCTTCAAAATATGCTCTGGTGATCGCAAATGAGCAGCTTTCCCGTATCACAAATTATGAGGATCGATCTTCATGTATTTTGTTTGGTGACGGCGCAGCAGCTGCGGTGGTTGAATATAAGGAAGATGCACTCTATTCAAGTTATCTTGGTGCTGATGGCACGGGCGCTAAATATCTGTTTGCAAAGAGTGCACTTACAGATTCACCTTTTATTGATGAAGAAATTGCATCAAAGCAGTGGCATGATTTCGATGCTGAACCTGAAGGAAAGTATCCGCACGGTATGAAGCAGGACGGCAAGGAGGTTTACCGATTTGCAACTCAGGCAATGCCAAAGGCTGCAAAGGCTGCTGCCGATAAGATAGGCTTTGAACTGAATGATCTTGATAAGATAGTACCGCATCAGGCAAATATACGCATAATTGAAACAGCTATGAAAAACATGAAGCTGCCTATGGAAAAGGTTGTTGTAAATATTGCAAATCATGGCAATACATCGAGTGCATCTATACCGATCGCACTTGATGAAGCAATTCGCTCCGGCGAAATAAAGCGTGGGGACAAGATCTGTCTCGTAGGCTTCGGTGCCGGTCTTACTTATGCAGCTATAATCATGGAGTACTAAAACTCTTAAACATTCACCATAAAAGTATCCGATAACGGAGAAAGGAAAATATTATGAAAACAAGAATCACAGAGCTGCTTGGATGTGAATATCCGCTTTTGCAGGGTGGTATGGCTTGGATAGCAGAAAGCACCCTTGCAGCAGCCGTTACAAATGCAGGCGGCTGCGGAATTATTGCAGGCGGCAGTGCACCTATTGATTATCTTCGGGAGCAGATAAGAATATGCAGATCTAAAGTAGGAGATAAGCCATTTGGCGTAAATATTATGCTCATGAGTCCGAATGCTGAAGAATTGGCACAGCTTGTTATTGATGAGAAAGTTCCTGTTATAACAACTGGAGCAGGTAATCCCGGAAAGTATATGGAAGCATGGAAGGCTGCCGGTATCAAGGTTATTCCGGTAGTTCCGTCAGTAGCACTTGCAAAGCGTATGGAGCGCAGCGGTGCAGATGCAGTTATTGCAGAGGGCACTGAATCCGGCGGTCATATTGGTATGAATACAACAATGTGTCTTGTTCCGCAGGTAGTTGACGCGGTTGATATTCCTGTCATTGCAGCCGGAGGTATTGCAGACGGCAGAGGTATTGCAGCATCATTTATGCTTGGTGCAGAGGGCGTACAGATCGGTACAAGATTCCTTGCAACAGAGGAATGTCAGATCCATGAGAATTATAAGAATCTCGTTGTAAAGGCAAAGGATACCGATAATCAAATAACAGGTTTCTATTCCGGAAGCCCATGCCGCAGCGTAAAGACAAAGTATACAAAGAAGCTTCAGGAGATGGAAAAGAATGCCGCACCGCCGGAGGATTTTGAAGCATTGACAGTAGGTTCACTGCGTAAGGCTGCCGTTGACGGTAATGTGGACAAAGGCTCGTTCCTGTGCGGACTTATTGCAGGTATGATAAAGGATATCCGTCCATGCAAGGACGTGATTGAAGAAATGATGTCACAGGCTGAAAAGCTTCTTGGCAGATAACCTGAAAGGAGAAACATAAAATGGCTACAGCACTCATAACAGGCGCATCTCAGGGAATAGGAGCTTGCATAGCGGAGCGTCTTGCAAAAGACGGCTATGATATTGCGATCAATCATTTTCCAAGCGAAGGCGATAAGGCAAATGCAGAAAAGGTTGCAGAAACCTGCCGCAGCTTTGGCGTAAAGGCAGAGCTTTTTGCAGCAAATGTTGCAGATTATGCCCAGTGTGAAGAAATGGTAAAGGCAGTCAAGGCAAGCTTCGGCAGTATTGATGCTCTTGTAAATAATGCAGGTATCACCAAAGACGGACTGCTTCTGAGAATGTCTGAAGCGCAGTATGATGCAGTTATTGCAGTAAATCAGAAAAGTGTATTCAATATGATAAAGCTTGTAGGCGCAGTTATGCTCAGACAGAAGCATGGCAGCATCGTAAGTCTTGCCTCTGTTGCAGGTCTTTACGGAAATCCGGGACAGATGAACTATTCTGCTTCCAAAGCTGCTATTGTAGGAATGACAAAGACCGCTGCAAAGGAGCTTGGCTCAAGAGGTATTACAGTAAATGCTGTAGCACCGGGCTTTATTAAAACTCCTATGACAGACGCTCTTACAGATGAACAGAGAGACAAGATGCTGGGTCTTGTTGCAATGGGACGTTACGGTGACCCTGCTGAGATAGCAGGTGTTGTTTCATTCCTCTGTTCGGCAGATGCAAGTTATGTAACAGGTCAGACCATTGAAATATCCGGCGGTCTGATGATGTAAGAATATAAGGAATTGTTCACATAGGTGGATCGATTCTAAAAAATCCATTCATTTAATCAGAAAGGAGTCTGCCGCAGATCATGCGGCGGAAAAAATTATATGAGAAGAGTAGTTATTACCGGTATGGGTACTGTAAATCCTCTTGGATGTGACCTTGAAAACTTCTGGAAGAATGTTCAGGCTGGAAAACTCGGTATCTCTACAATTGATAGCTTTGATACAACAGAGGTAGGCGTAAGCGTTGCAGGTATTGTACGTGATTTTGACCCTACTGTTTACTGTGATAAGAAGGATATACGTCATATGGAGCGCTTTACGCAGTTTGCAGTTGCCAGTGCAAAACAGGCTCTTGAAGACTGCGGAAGCGATATGAAAGATCTTGATGTATACAGATGCGGTGTTATTATCGGCTGCGGTATCGGCGGTCTGGAAATGACACAGAATGAGCATTCAAAGTATCTCGAAAAAGGACCTAACAGAATCTCTCCATTTTTCGTTCCTATGATGATATCCAATATGGCAGCCGGCGAGATCGCTATGAAAATCGGTTTCCGTGGAGATAACTTTGCTACTGTGACAGCCTGTGCTTCATCTACTCATGCAATTGGTGAAGCGTTCCGCAAGATCAAGGACGGCTACCTTGATGCTTGTCTCTGCGGCGGTACTGAGTCTACAGTAACAGAATTCACAATCGGCGGATTCAAGACAATGAAAGCACTCACACGTGAAACAGATCCTGCAAAGGCATCCACTCCGTTTGACAAGAACCGCAGCGGCTTTGTACTGGGCGAGGGAGCAGGTGTTCTCATGTTGGAGGAGTATGAACACGCCAAGGCAAGAGGCGCTAATATCTACTGCGAAATCGCAGGTTATGGCGCAACTTGTGATGCTTACCACATGACATCTCCGTCACCGGAATGCGAAGCTGCCGCAAGAGCTATGAAAAATGCCTATGAGGAAGCAGGTCTTGCTCCTGAGGACATCACCTATATAAATGCTCACGGTACTTCAACGGGTCTTAATGATAAGTATGAAACTCATGCTATCAAGATCGCTCTCGGTGAAGAAAATGCGCGTAAGGTAAAGATAAATTCCACAAAGTCAATGACAGGTCATATGCTTGGCGGTACAGGTGCAGTTGAAGCTATCGTTTCCGCACTGTCTATCCAGAATGACTTTATTCATCAGACTATTGGATTTACAACACCGGACGAGGAATGCGACCTTGATTACTGTACAGACGGACCGGTAGAGATGCCTGTAAATGCTGTTCTTTCAAATTCTCTTGGTTTTGGCGGACACAATGCTACGCTTTGCTTTAAAAAGCTTAAAGACTAAAGGAGACGAAAAATGTATACTATTGATGAAATAAAGGAGCTGGCTAAAGCCGTTTCCGAATATAAGCTTGATAAAATTAAAATAAAGACCGATGACGGCGAACTTGTTATTGCTGGTGCTAAGCCGCAGCCGGTTCAGGTTATGCAGTCTGCTGTGTCAAACTATATTCCAGCAGTTCAAGAAGCTGCACCGGCAGTACAGGCAGAGACTCAGGAAGCGCTTGCTGCTGCATCTGAAAAGGAAGAAGCGCCTGCTGGAAATATTGTTAAAGCTCCGATAGTGGGAACATTTTATGCATCGCCAACTCCGGATAATCCTCCCTATGTAAAGGTCGGCGATACTGTTAAAAAGGGTGACGTTCTTTTTATCATAGAATCTATGAAGCTCATGAATGAAGTAACAAGCGACTTTGACGGCGTTTTAGAGGAAATTCTCGTTTCAAACGGCGAGGCTGTAGAATACGATCAGCCGATAATGCGTATTCGCTGAAACATACAGGAGGTTTAGCATATGGCAGATGTTTTGATGAACAGAGAGCAGATCATGGAGATAATTCCTCACCGTGATCCGTTCTTGCTTATAGATGAAGTTCTCGAACTGGAGGATGGAAAGCGTGTTGCTGCACGTAAGTATATGAAAGAAGATGACTACTGGTTCAAGGGTCACTTTCCGGAAAAGCCTGTAACACCGGGCGTTCTCATGGTTGAGATGCTGGCGCAGGCAGGTGCGGTGTGCATTCTTTCACAGCCTGAATTTAAGGGCAAGATCGCACTTTTTGCAGGTATTGACAAGGTTAAGTTTCGCCGTCAGGTAGTACCGGGCGACATTCTGGATCTTGAGGTTGAGATAATCAGTCAGAGAGGTCCTATCGGCGTAGGCAAGGCTGTTGCTTCTGTTGATGGTCAGAAGGCTGTTACCTGCGAGATAAAGTTTGCAGTAGAAAAGTAAGGAAGCAGTGACTATGAGTTTCAGTAAAGTTTTGATCGCCAACAGAGGCGAGATCGCAGTGAGAATCATCCGTGCTTGCCGTGAAGTAGGACTTCATTGTGTAACGGTATATTCCACTGCGGACAGATCTGCACTTCATGCAAAGATCGCAGATGAATCTGTTTGTATAGGACCTGCTGTCACAAAGGATAGCTATCTTAATATGAGAGCGCTTATTGCAGCCTGTGAAAATACAGGAGCTGACGCAATTCACCCGGGATTTGGATTTCTGTCTGAAAGTGCGGAGTTTGCAGAGCTTTGCAGAGAGCATGGAATAACATTTATAGGTCCGTCTCCGGAATCTATATCAATGCTGGGGGACAAGGCTCGTGCAAAGGAAACTATGAAAGCTGCCGGTGTCCCTGTTATTCCAGGTTCAGAGGGTGTGATAACATCCCTTGAAGATGCAAAGAAAATTGCCGCTGAAATAGGATATCCTGTGCTTGTAAAGGCATCGGCAGGCGGTGGTGGCAGAGGCATCAGAAGAGTTGACAGCGAAGATCAGCTTGAAAATCAGCTTGCGCTTGCAAAAGATGAAGCTTTAAAATTCTTTGGCAATGACGAGGTTTATCTCGAAAAGCTCATTGTAGGGCCACATCATGTTGAAATACAGATATTAGCAGATTCATTTGGAAATACCGTGGCTCTGGGTGAGCGTGACTGTAGTATGCAGCGCAGAAACCAGAAGGTTCTGGAGGAAAGTCCAAGTCCTCTTATGACAGATGATCTTCGCCGGAGAATGCAGGAAGCTGCTGTAAAGGCTGCCAAGGCGTCCGGTTACTGCAATGCAGGAACAATAGAATTTCTCGTAGACCACGAGAGAAATTTCTACTTTATGGAAATGAACACCCGTATTCAGGTAGAGCATCCTGTAACGGAATTTGTAACTGGCATTGACCTTGTACAGATGCAGATTAAAATTGCACAGGACGAAAAGCTGCCATTTGCACAGGATGATATAAAAATCACAGGTCATTCCATCGAATGTCGTATAAATGCTGAGAATCCGGAGCTTGATTTTCGTCCGTCTCCGGGTACTATAGAAGCGCTTTATACACCGGGAGGACCCGGAGTGCGAATTGACAGCGCAGTATATCAGGGTTATACCATTCCGCCTTACTATGATTCAATGATTGCAAAGCTAATAGTGCACGCTCCTACAAGACGTGAAGCTATTATGAAAATGCGTCTTGCACTGTCAGAATTTATCGTAGAGGGCATTGATACGAATATAGATTTCCAGCTGAGACTTCTTAAAAATAAAAACTTTGAAGAGGGCGACTATGACAACGCTTTCCTGATGTCTTATCTGGAGCAGCTGAAAAAATCATAAGGAAGTATGCAGACTGCCTATGGCAGCTGTAATATGGTGATACGATATGTTAGAAGATTTGTTTAAAACGGTCACAAAGCGTTTTAACGGTGACGATCCGGAACCCACAGTTCCAATGTTTAAATGTCCACGCTGCGCAGCGACTATAACACAGCAAAAGCTGGCAGAGCTTGGAAAGGTTTGCCCGAGTTGTCAGTATCATGCCAGACTGACGGCTGCTGAAAGAATATCAATAACTGCTGACACAGGTTCATTTACAGAGCTTAATAAGGAGCTTTGCAGCAAGGATCCTCTGGAATTTCCTGGCTATGCCCAGAAGATTGCCGATTTGCAGCAGAAAACAGGCATGAAAGACGCTGTAGTTACAGGCGTATGCACTATAAAGGGCAGCAAGACTGTTCTGATAGTCATGGATTCAAATTTCATGATGGCATCAATGGGCAGTGTTGTAGGCGAAAAAATTACCCGTGCTTTTGAGTATGCAGCAGAAAATAAGCTTCCGGTAGTGGCATTTACAGCATCGGGCGGTGCGAGAATGCAGGAGGGCATCATATCTCTTATGCAAATGGCAAAAACCTCTGCTGCTGTACAGAAGCACAACGAAGCAGGACAGCTTTACATAACAGTAATGACCGATCCTACGACAGGCGGTGTAACAGCCTCCTTTGCTTCACTGGGCGATATTATAATAGCAGAGCCAAAGGTACTTATAGGTTTTGCAGGCAGACGTGTTATTGAAGGCACTATAAAGCAGCATCTGCCTAATGACTTCCAGCTTGCCGAGTTTCAGTTGGAGCATGGTTATGTGGATATGATAGTAAGACGCAAAAAGATGCGCAGTGTACTTTCACATTTGCTGAAGCTTCATGGATACAATGCAGCGCCAAATAAACAGGAGGTGCGTATTGATGGAAAAAACTAATACGAGAACAGCGTGGGAACGTATGATGCTTATACGTGACAAGACACGTCCCACAATACGTGACTATCTGCCGCTTATTTTTGAGGATTTCTATGAGCTTCACGGAGACAGAGGAGTAGGGGATGACGGAGCTATTTTAGGTGGGATAGGCAGACTTTGCGGCAGACCTGTAACGATAATAGCAGAGGTAAAGGGCAGAGATATAGAGGAGAACAAAGCCTCGAATTTTGCCATGCCTCATCCGGAGGGTTATCGCAAGGCGCTCAGACTTGCAAGGCAGGCTGAGAAATTTCACCGTCCGGTCATATGTTTTATAGATACGCCCGGTGCATTTTGCGGAATAGAGGCTGAAGAGCGTGGACAGGGTGAAGCCATTGCCAAAAACATAGCGGAGTTCATGTCGCTCAGAACGCCTGTTATATCTATTGTTCTTGGCGAGGGCGGAAGCGGTGGAGCGCTTGCGCTTGGAGTTTGTGACAATTTGGCGATGCTTGAGAACGCACTCTATTCCGTCATCTCACCGAGAGGTGCAGCATCTATTCTCTGGAAGGATGCAGCTCGTGAGCAGGAGGCTTGTGAGGTTTTGCACATAACTGCGGAAGATATGGTGGAATTTGGTGTAGCAGAAGCAATAATTCTGGAGTCGGATACAGATGCAGTCAACGATTTAGATAAAATATCCGAAAATATGAAAGAATATTTGGTTAAAATTGTAGCAGAAAAATCCGAAAAAGATATTGACCTTTTGCTAAAAGAACGGTATACTAAGTTTAGGAAGATCGGTGTGTTCTCAGAAACATACTGATTATATAAATCCTAAGTTCATGTGAATGAACTAAATAAAATATATGGAGGAATATTGAAATGACATTTGACAAGATTAAGGAACTTATTGTTGATCAGCTTGATGTTGAAGAAGACAAGGTAACAATGGAGGCAAACATTCAGGATGATCTGGGTGCTGATTCTCTGGATATCGTTGACTTGGTAATGTCTGTTGAGGATGCATTTGAAGTCAAGATCGAAGATGACGATGTTGAGAACATTAAAACAGTTGGCGATATCGTAAACTACATTGACAATGCTGCTGAATAAGCAAATCTTAATTTTAAGAATAATAGCTGCTGCGTAAATTCGCAGCGGCTATTATTTTTTTGACTATATGTTGATAATGCGGCATATTGTTTGAAAAAGTATATATTTTTTATACAAATAATTCCTTGTATATTTGTAGAAGTTTACTATTGCCATTTTATGGAAATTCTGGTATAATGTATATAGAATGTATAAGATGTAAATAAAAGACACTTAAAACGCATTCAATACATATATTAAAGGAGAAACCTATTATGAAAAAATTAAGGAAAATATTATCAGCTGCAATTACGGCAGCATTAGCTGTATCATCATTTCAGATAAGCAGTTTTTCTGCAAGCGCAAAAGCTTGTCTTGGAGCAGGCAATATCTTTATTAATGATGATTTTGGTTTTGAAATAGTTGATGATAAGGGCGCTTTTAGCAATTATGTTTCAAACCGTATGGAAGGATTCACTGATGAGTACACTGTAGTATTTGCTAAGAAGACTTGTAATCCTAATATTCCTGAGTATAGAGGCTTCGAGTTTTATACTCTGAATTAATATAGTTCTATTGAGATTCTAATAAACGAACCGGAAGTCAAAGAAGAAATATTTAAAAGTATCTTGGATAAATATAATTCTTAAATAGAGTTCGAGTATTGTAACTATGATATCATTAAAACCATTAATGGAGATAGATTATATTTAATGGCACATAATAATTTTTATAGCGCTTTTATTGATGAAGAAAAGATTAATAAGGAAAAGGAACTTATCAAACAAATGTGTGCAGAAATGTATGAAGCAGGCATTGTTGATAAAGCAACCTATAGCAAGATTTGGTATGATTGTTGGGGTACTCTTTTGGATATGTCAAAGTTTAAAGTGACTGATCCGACAATCACAGAAGAAGAATTGTCTGCTGTTGTAAAGAATGTATCTGAAGAATTCACTGTATCATTTGACAGCGAAGCAAATAATTATCTTTGTACAAATACTACTTATACATATAGTGATGATGATGACACCTATGCTTACTTTGATGTAGCAAGTGCAATAAAGAAAGCTTTTCCCAATGCAATCGTTGATGTTTTAGGTGCTTATGATCCTGAGAATTCATCTGCCGGTGCTGGAAATTCTTTTAACCTCCTCGACCCATATATCTGCGACATAGACGGCAGCGGTAAGGCTGATATAACGGATGCCACAGCCATTTTAACAGCATACGCAGAAAATGCAGCCGGACTGCAAAAGGCTGATGCTGACGACAAGATGGACGTAAACGGCGACGGCGAAGTTAATATAGAAGATGCAACATATGTTCTGACATACTACGCAGAAGCCGCCGCAGGTATAAGATAAAATCAAACAGATATAATATAATTTAAAAGGGACTTCAAAACGAAGTCCCTTTTTTTTATATTCATAAGTTTCACTTAATCTGTTATGTCATTTTTGAGCTTAGCTGCACGAAGCGTATTTTTCATAAGCATTGTTATAGTCATAGGACCTACGCCGCCTGGTACAGGTGTGATAAAGCTTGCCTTCGGTTCTACTTCGGCATAATCCACATCGCCGCAAAGTTTGTTATTTTCATCCCTGTTAATACCCACATCAATGACAACAGCGCCTTCCTTTACCATATCTGCGGTTATAAACTTGGGCTTGCCTATTGCAACTACCAGAATGTCAGCAGAAGCGCATATATCCTTGAGGTTCTTGGTTTTTGAATGGCATATAGTTACCGTTCCGCTTCTCTGGAGAAGAAGCATAGCCATCGGCTTGCCAACTATATTGCTTCTGCCTACAACAACGCAGTTTTTTCCTGCGATCTCTATTCCTGCCCAGTCGAGAAGCTCCATAACGCCTGCCGGTGTGCATGGAAGAAAGCTGTAGCTGCCTATCATTATCTTTCCGACATTAAGCGGATGAAATGCATCTACATCCTTTTCCGGCGTGATGGAGTAAAGTACAGATTGCTCGTCAAGATGATCCGGAAGCGGCAGCTGCACAAGTATACCATGTACCTTTGGATCTTTGTTTAGTACATTTATAAGATCGAGAAGCTGTTCCTGAGTGGTATTCTCACTGAGCTTGTATTCAAATGCATGGAATCCAAGTTCTTCACATGCAAGCTGCTTGTTGCGTACATAAACCTGCGATGCCGGATCATTGCCTACAAGAATTACAGCAAGTCCCGGATGTATTCCTGTGGATTCTATAAGTGCTGCTGTTTCCTTTTTAAGATTTTCACGAACCTCTGCGGATACTGTTTTTCCGCTGATTATTTGTGCCATGATTATTCCTCCTCTTTGTTTTCAGCATCAGCTGATTCATTGATTTTGTCATCTGATTTTGCAGTTTCTGATTCAGAAGCTGCAATTTTTTCCTTTTTATTTTTTTTGTTTTTTCTTTGAATACGTGCTTCTTCTGCTTTAAGAAGCTGTTCCTTAGATTCATCAGTATCACAGTATAGCTTATAATCGCTGCCCATGCGTTTTACCTTAGAGTCGATTATGATAAGCAGCAGCACAGAGGTCACTGTGCATATTATTGCGAGAGCCTGAGATATACGTACATTGCCTATGCACAAACTGTCTGTTCGAAGACCTTCTATGAATGCACGTCCAAGACCATACCATGCGGTATACATAAGAAATATCTGCCCATCAAATTTTCGCATTTTACGTGCTGCTATTGCAAGGATCACAAACCCTATAAGACACCATACAGATTCATATAGAAAGCATGGATGTACAGGAGCATCGGGGCTTAATTCTACCTGTAGGTTATTATAGCAATTTGTATTTATGTAGTTGGAAGAGATCCAGCTTTGGATTCTTCCGCCTGTCATGCCAAAAATAGAATCTGTATTGCAGCCAAATGCTTCCTGATTAAAGAAATTTCCCCATCTTCCGAGGCACTGACCTATCAGAAAGCCTTGTCCTACTATATCAAGCATAGGCATCAGCTTGACTTTACGGAGCTTTGCTACAATTCCTCCAATGAGTAAAGCTCCGATTATACCGCCGTATATCGCAAGTCCTCCGAGACGTATATTAAAAATATCTGCTAAGTTATCCTTGTAATTATCCCATTCAAGTATAACATAGTAGAGCCTTGCGCCAATGATACCTCCGATTATACCGCCGATAACAGCATCAACAGCACGATCCGAATCTATACCATAGCGTTTCATCTGAGAAAATGCATAAATGATTGCAAGAAACATTCCAAGAGTGATTATCAGTCCGTACCATTGTATCTCAAGTCCGAATATTGTAAACGCTGTAGGGTCTGCATCAAATTTAAGTCCGAGATTTGGGAAAGCTATTTCATCATGCTTTAAGTTTAAATATTCATTGCTCATTTCTATGCTTCCCCTTTCATGTCCTCTGCATTGCTGCTTTTGACTATTGACAGAGTGCAAAGAGACGTGTCGATCTCTTCACGGATGAATCTGTTAACATCGTCAATAGTTACCTTTGAGAGAAGCTCTATTGTATTAAAAGGAGTTTCGCCGTTCAGATGAGAACTCATCATTATATTTGCTACAGAGTTTACATCATTTGTATCCATTATCATTGCCCCGTAAAGCGATCTGCGAACCTCTTCAAAAAGTTCAGCATCAAGCCCCGTTTCTTTAGCCTTTTCAAATGTTTCAATGATTTTTTCTTTTACCAAATAAGGGTCAGGTGATTCACCTTCCAGAACAACAGCGAAATATCCCTCGCCATTGAAGATCTCGCTGCCGAATACATTGTTTATCAAACCGGTTTTTATAAGGCTGCAATAAAGATCTGAGGAGGCATTTGTCAGCACCTGTGCGGCGATATATGCCTCGATCTGAGCCTTTGTGCTGCTAAAGCCATCCTTTGGAGCGCATTTGAAGCCAATGCAGAACATTGTTGTTCCTACTGCGGCAAGCTCTGAAATTTCAGGATATACTATTGTCATAGGCTCATCGGGGAATACTGATTCAAGCTTTATATTTTCACACGGCTTCAAAAGGCGGTCTGCAATTTCCAGTATCTCATCAGCCTTGCAATTTCCTGAAACGGATAGCACCATATTATGAAGATTATAGAAAGTATTATAGCAGCGGTAAAGAAGTTTGTCTGTGATCTGTGCTATGCTGCTTTCAGTACCTGCAATATCTATCTTTACAGGATGCTCATGATAAAGACCTTTTAGCATATTGAAGAACAATTTCCAGCCGGGATCGTCGTTTGTCATGCGTATTTCCTGACCTATGATACCAAGCTCCTTTTGGATACTTTCCGGTGTGAAATAAGGATCTTGTACAAATGAGAGCAGTATTTCAAGAGATTCTTTATAGTGATCTGAGCACTGAAAAAGATAGCATGTCTTGTCAAATGAAGTATAAGCGTTGCCGTTTGCGCCTGTTTTGGCATAAAGGCTAAATACATCGCAATCCTCATTTTCAAAGAGCTTGTGTTCCAGAAAATGTGCTATTCCCTCGGGCACAGTGCAGTAATCATCATCGTAACAGGTCTTGAATTTAGTGTTTATAGAACCGTACTTAGCAGCGAAAAGAGCATTTGTCATTGGAAAGCCTTCCATCTCAGCGACATAAATGGTCAGTCCGCTTGAATGGTTTATTTTAATGCAGCTGTCTCCGGTGATACTGCTTGTAATAACGGTCTGTGTTGTTTTATTCATCAGCAGCTTCCTCCTCATTTTCTTTTTCTGCTTCCATAATATAAATTGTATCAAGTTTCAAAGAAGCAGCTGCCGACATGATCTCTTCTCGGGTTATCGACTCATACTGCTTTAACATACTTTCGACTGTTCTGTCTTCACATAGTACAATGTTTTTGAAGTACCAATGTATATATGATGACGGAGTATATCCGAGACTCTTAATGGAATTATATGCGCTCATACGTGCATTTTCCAGAAGCTCATCTGAAAATGCACCGCTTGCAATATTTTCCAGCTGCTTTAATATCTCTTCCTTAGCAGTTTCAATATTTGCTTTCAGAACCCCGCAGTCAACAATAAGAGACTGCTTTGATTCGCTGTATGAGCTTGAGCAGTAGTAGCAAAGACTAAGCTTTTCACGTACATTTGCAAAGAGCAGAGAAAACGGCGTAGCTCCAAAAATTATATTCATAAGGAACATTACGTATGCTCCGTGAGATGAATGGTCATATGAGCCGTCTGGCTTGAAAGTCAATACCATTTTGCATTGAGCAACAGGAAGAGTTTCTGTGAAGCATTCAGCTTCTGATTTCAAAGGGCTGGGTGTTATAAAGTTCGGAAGCTTCAAAGCTTTGCTGCGGTCTATGCGAAGGAACATTTCACTGAATTTATCCGCAACAGACGGTTCAGACTGCGGAGATACGAGGAATATCTCCAAAGCAGCGCTGCAAAGCAGCTCCTTATAGGCTTCATAGGTACTTTGAGGTGTGAGCTTTAGGACCTCTTCTTGTGTACCATAGCTTGATAGTGAGGCGGGTTCATTTTTATATGCAATGCGTGAGCATTGCCTTATAGCATAGCTGCGTTTGTTATTTATTTCTGCTTCAATAGTATCAAGCAGATCTTTGACCTTTATGGTATATTCATTTTCAGAGAATCTGCCTTTTTCAATATTAGGTTCAAACAAGCAATTCTCTATAATTTCAATAAGTTCGCCGAGAACATCCTCATTATCGAGAGCGTAGCGGTTGCATAGGGCAGAAAATGAGGCAGTAATGATCTGATAGTCGCCGAATTTTGAAACATCAACAGAAGCAGAACCGCCGTAGAGCTTATTCATTTTTCTGTTGAATAATGCTTGAGTAGGGTATTTGCTGCAGCTTGTAGTTAAAAGGCTTGCGGCGAGAGCATAACCTGCACTTTTCTGTTTGGAAAGCGGTGTAATAAATCGTATGATAACAGAATTTGTTTTGAATTTCGGATCGATTATGACATTAAAGCCGATAGATTCCGAAAGCGTCGATCTTTCATAATAAGCTGACATATAATAGTCCTTTCTGATTTATTGTACGTAAGAAGAATAGGGAAACTGTACATACAATGCTATTATATCATATTCAGATGAGAATTACTATAGTTTTTTTAAAAAAATCGGCTGGATTAAAACGTTGACATAATAATAAAAGTTTAGTATAATATATATAGCAAACTACAAATATATTTGGAGTTTGCTATTTGCCGATATGCACGGAGCGAACATAATGAGAGTATGTGCGAGGCAATTTAAATCAATTATTTATAGTGAACGTCAAATTATTTTTG
>CAMWPG010000005.1 GCA_947176075.1 uncultured Ruminococcus sp.
TACTTATGGAGTAAATTGATAAAGTTTTATATATTTGATGGAGGATAAGAATATGGAGATCAAAAAGATAATTGCTGCTTTGTCTGTTATAGTAATGTCTGCTGCAATGTTTACTGCCTGCGGCGGAAGCAATGACAGTTCATCATCATCAGATTCATCAGCAACAGAGGCTGAAACTCAGGAGGAATCTACAACAGAGGCAGAGACTACAGAAGCAGCAACAGAGGAAGAAAAAGCTACAGAAGAAGAGACTGAAGCAGAAACTAGCGAAGAAAATTCATCTGATACAGACACATCAGAATCAGGCGATGCAACAACTGATTTCGGAGATATAACTATAAGCATGGATGCTTCTGAATCTACAGAAGAAGCACCGGTTAAGTTTGGTGAATGGGCAACTATCGGAACATTTTCAGCTCAGGATAAGATATATCATAACGTTGCTTTGAGAATTACAAAAGTAACAACTGCAACAGACGATCAGAAGTATATTGATGATGCTATTGATCTTAACAATGATTTATGTTCTGGATATGGCAAGATAGACGTATCACAGCTTAAAATTCCGAGTGACTGCGAGTTGTGTGTTGTTGATTATGAAATTCACATTCCTGCTGATTTCCCAAGTGCTGAATGGGGTGTGGTATCTCCTTCATTTAGTCTTAGCGTAGATAATACAGATGGAGCTGGTTTCCCGAGTGCTGATGGTGCGTCATCATATATCGGTCTTTCTACTACAACATCACTTTCAGTTCGTGATGACACTAAGTACCAAGTTGGTGAAACATATGCATTCAGAAGCCTTTATATAATGGTAAAGGGCTATGATAAGATCGCATACAAGATTTCTGCTTGTAAAGAGGGCACAGTAGAGGTTTCTGACGGTCGTTATGACGCATATTTCGCAAGCAAATAAAATATCGCATAAGAAAAAAGTTTTTGGCGCAGCAAATTTTCAAAAAGGCTGCACCAAAAACTTTTTATTTTTTAATCTGCTTTTTTATTTCTTTCAGCTTTTTAAGCTTAGGTCGTGCAACAATAAACGCTGTTGAGCCCATAGCTGCTGTAAAAATTATAAGAAATCCTGCTATTTTCGTACCTTTGGATATTGACTCTTCTGCTTTCTGCTGAGTTTCTGCAATCTCTGTGACTGGCTCAGCTGCAACTGATAAAGGAATTGTAACACTACATAGGCACATAAATAAAGCACAAATAAGAACTGTGATTTTGTGTCTCATAAAATCCACCTCATATAATAACAGCACCGCTTAAAAGCAGTGCTGTTTTTTATTATTATTTTAACTGATTATCAATTATAATCCCTGAAAATTCAAGCCGGAAGCTGATGCGTGTTGATCAAGGTAACTATTTTCATTCTTGACAATACGAACATTGTTGTAAACTTCCATACCAGTACCTGCCGGAAGCAGTTTACCGATAATAACATTTTCTTTCAGACCATACAGATAATCACTCTTACCACGAATAGCGGCATCAGAAAGTGCTTTTGTCGTTTCTTGGAATGATGCTGCGGACAGGAAGCTATCAGAGCTTGATGCAGCCTTTGTAATACCCTGAAGTACAGGTCCTACTGTTACAAAACTCAGGTCGGTTTCACCATTATCCATGCGCTGCTGAATTTCAGAATTGACATCATTGACTTTCTTCTTATCAATGAGTGTACCGGGAAGCAGATAGCTGCTGCCGGAATCTGCTATTTTAACCTTTCTGAGCATCTGACGAACAATAACCTCAATGTGTTTGTCATTGATGTCAACACCCTGTAAACGATAAACCTTCTGTACTTCCTTAATAATATAATCCTGAACAGCGTCAACGCCAAGAATGCTGAGTATATCGCCTGGATATATATTACCCTCTGTAAGGCGTGTACCCTTTACGATCTCGTCACCTTCACGTACACGAATTTTCAAGCTGTAGTGTATCGGATAAGCCTCAGATTCACCGGTTTGTTTATTGGTAATATAAATTGTACGTGCGGTCTTTATCTCTTCGATATGAACTGTACCGCCCTCTCGTGCCAGAATAGCAGCACTCTTAGGATGACGGCTTTCAAACAGTTCCTCAACACGAGGCAGACCCTGTGTGATATCTTCCGCAGAAGCGATACCACCTGTATGGAAGGTACGCATTGTAAGCTGAGTACCAGGTTCACCGATAGATTGAGCAGCTATAACGCCGACAGTTTCACCGACAGAAACAAGATTTCCATTTGCAAGATTCATGCCATAGCACTTAGCGCATACGCCCTGTTTAGCGCAGCAGGTCAGTACGCTGCGAATCTTAACAGAGGTAATATTTGCAGCTTCAAGCTTTGCGGCATCATCCTCTGTGAGCATCTTATTCTTAGATAGAATAAGATCGCCTGTTACAGGATCCTTGATATCATCAACAAGATAACGTCCGGCAAGACGATCGGAAAGCTTTTCAATAAGCTCATTGCCATTGCGTATCTCAGAAACAGTCAGACCATCAGATGCACCGCAGTCCAGTTCACGAATAATTACCTCCTGAGATACATCTACAAGACGTCTTGTCAAATATCCTGAGTCAGCGGTACGAAGAGCGGTATCTGCCAGACCCTTACGAGCACCACGAGAGGAAATGAAGTATTCCAGAATGTTAAGACCTTCACGATAATTTGAACGAATAGGCATTTCGATAGTAGCACCGGAGGTATTTGCGATAAGTCCGCGCATACCTGCAAGCTGACGAATCTGGCTCATACTACCACGGGCACCGGAGTCAGCCATCATGAATATAGGATTATACTTATCAAGACCATTTTTCAGAGCTGTAGTAACGTCCTCCGTAGCCTTATTCCAGATCTGAACGAAACGGGCAGATTTTTCAGCAGATGAAATATATCCATATTCATACTGATTATTTATATCGCTTATCATATCGTCAGCAGTTTCAATGATTTCCTTTTTCTGCTTAGGTATCTCAGCGTCACATACGGCAACAGTAATAGCAGCTCTTGTAGAATACTTAAAGCCCGTTGCCTTTACTTTGTCGAGAACCTCAGATGTTGTAGCAGTACCATGGAACTTTATACAGCGGTCAATGATCTGACCAAGCTGCTTCTTGCCGACCAGAAATGCAATTTCAAGATCAAATTGATGTTCAGAGCTTGTGCGGTCAACATAACCAAGATCTTGTGGAATATTTGCATTGAAGATAAGTCTACCTACTGTACAATCAATTAGCTTAGTAACTCTTCTGTCGCCGATATCTTTTGTGATGCGAACCTTTATTTTAGCGTGAATAGAAACATCGCCCTCATTATAAGCCATAAGTGCTTCGTCAACATCACGGAATACCTTTCCTTCGCCCTTTTCGCCTTCCTTTTCCATGGTAAGGTAGTATGAACCCAGTACCATATCCTGAGTAGGAACTGCAACAGGACGACCGTCAGACGGCTTTAGAAGGTTATTTGCAGCAAGCATGAGGAAGCGAGCCTCAGCCTGAGCTTCGGCAGAAAGCGGCAGATGTACAGCCATCTGGTCGCCGTCGAAGTCAGCGTTAAATGCAGAACATACCAGCGGGTGCAGCTTTAAAGCACGACCCTCAACGAGTATCGGCTCAAACGCCTGAATACCCAAACGGTGAAGTGTGGGGGCACGGTTGAGGAGAACAGGATGATCCTTGATAACATCTTCAAGAGCATCCCATACCTCAGCGGAAGCATGATCAACTTTCTTACGTGCGCTTTTTATATTTTGAATAACCTTTGTATCAACAAGTCTCTTGAGAACAAAAGGTTTGAAAAGTTCGAGAGCCATTTCCTTTGGCAGACCGCACTGATACATTTTCAGCTCAGGACCTACAACGATAACGGAACGTCCTGAATAGTCAACACGCTTACCAAGCAGATTCTGACGGAATCGACCCTGCTTACCTTTAAGCATATCGGAAAGGGATTTAAGAGCACGGTTATTCGGACCTGTAACAGGTCTGCCATGTCTGCCGTTGTCAATAAGTGCGTCAACAGCTTCCTGAAGCATTCTCTTTTCATTTCTTACGATGATATCCGGAGCTTCAAGCTCAAGCATTCTTTTAAGACGATTATTACGATTTATAACACGGCGATAGAGATCATTCAGGTCAGATGTTGCATAACGTCCGCCGTCGAGCATTACCATAGGACGCAGATCCGGAGGAATTACCGGAATTGCTGTCAATATCATCCATTCCGGACGATTTCCTGACAGACGGAATGCCTCAACTATATCCAGACGTTTAAGAAGCTTCAGACGCTTCTGGTCTGATGTCATATCATTAAGATTTTCTTTAAGCTCTGCTGAAAGAGTATCCAGATTGATTTCCTTCAGAAGCTCATATATGGACTCTGCGCCCATAGATGCTCTGAACTCATCCCCGTATTTTTCACGGAAAGATGTATATTCCTTTTCCGTCAGCAGCTGCTTTTTTTCAAGCTCAGTATTGCCCGGGTCAAGGACGATATATTTTGTAAAGTAAAGAACTTCTTCCAGACGCTTCTGGGATATTTCCAGCATCTGACCTATACGTGAAGGAGTGCCCTTGAAATACCAGATATGAGAAACAGGCGCTGCCAGCTCAATATGTCCCATACGTTCACGTCGAACCTTGGAACGAGTAACCTCAACTCCGCAGCGATCGCAGACCTTACCCTTAAAGCGAATTTTCTTGAATTTACCGCAGTGACATTCCCAGTCCTTAGTTGGACCGAAGATGCGTTCACAGTACAGACCGTCACGTTCGGGTTTCTGTGTACGGTAATTTATGGTTTCCGGACGCTCAACAGCGCCGTATGACCATTCCCGGATGCGTTCCGGAGATGCCAGACCAATTTTAATGGATTCAAATGTATTAAATTCCAAACCGCTACCTCCTGAAAAATATAACAAGATAAAAATATATGGTGTGGCGGATGCTGCGGCAGACTAAATATCCGCCGCTATCCGGTATTGCCTTTAAATCAGATCATCGTCCATATCGTCATCAAAAAACATGTCGTCTTCATCGTCTTCATCATCCATCATGAAGCCTGTATCATCGTCATCAAGATGCTCAGCGTCCTTGAAAGAAAGACCTGCATCCTCCATATCGCCTTCAAGCTCATCATAGAAAGCTGTATCGTCAACATCTTCATCGATATAAGCGACTGGCTGAGGGATAAGGTTATCATCATCATCAAATGTAGCCTTAAGATCAATTTCTTCCTGATTTCGGTCAAGCACACGAATATCAAGACCGAGTGACTGAAGTTCTTTTATAAGAACCTTGAATGATTCTGGAATGCCCGGTTTTGGAACATTCTGACCCTTTACGATAGCTTCATATGTGTTTACACGTCCGATAGTATCGTCCGACTTGACTGTCAGGATCTCCTGAAGAGTATATGCAGCGCCGTATGCTTCAAGTGCCCATACTTCCATCTCTCCGAAACGCTGACCGCCGAACTGAGCCTTACCGCCCAGAGGCTGCTGAGTTACCAGAGCATACGGACCAACAGAACGTGCATGGATCTTATCGTCAACAAGGTGATGGAGTTTGAGGTAATACATATAACCAACAGTTACACGGTTATCAAACTTTTCTCCGGTACGGCCGTCATAAAGCGTGAACTTACCGTCCTCGCACATTTCAAGAGCCTTAGGGTTTATGACCTTATCCATCGGACCAATATCGAATTCATCATCACGGTGAGATTCATTGCGTTCATTTGCTTCACGGAAGCAGGCACGGATATCATCCTCGTGAGCACCGTCGAATACCGGTGTCATAATGTGCCAGCCCAGAGCCTTTGCAGCCATACCGAGGTGAACCTCAAGAACCTGTCCGATATTCATACGAGAAGGTACGCCAAGCGGATTCAGAACTATATCGAGAGGTGTGCCGTCCGGCAGGAATGGCATATCCTCTTCCGGAAGGATTCTTGAAACGACACCCTTGTTTCCGTGACGTCCAGCCATTTTATCGCCGATCGAGATCTTACGCTTTTGAGCAATATAGCAGCGAACCAGTTTGTTTACGCCTGCGCTCAGCTCATCACAGTTTTCACGGGTGAATATTTTTACATCAACGATAATGCCGGCTTCTCCGTGAGGTACTTTAAGAGAATTATCACGTACTTCTCTTGCTTTTTCACCGAATATAGCACGAAGAAGTCTTTCCTCGGCAGTAAGCTCGGTTTCGCCCTTAGGAGTTACCTTACCTACCAGAATATCGCCGGCATGAACTTCAGCACCGATACGAATAATACCGTCCTCATCAAGATCCTTGAGTGCGTCCTCGCCGACGTTCGGAATATCACGGGTGATTTCTTCAGGACCGAGCTTAGTATCACGGCACTCGATCTCGTATTCTTCTATATGAACAGATGTAAACACATCTTCACGAACAAGTCTTTCGTTCAGAAGAACAGCGTCCTCGTAGTTATAGCCTTCCCATGTCATGAAGCCAATAAGAGCATTCTTACCAAGAGATATCTCACCGTCCGCAGTAGCCGGACCGTCTGCCAGAACCTGACCCTTCTTAACACTATCGCCGATATTTACGATAGGCTTCTGATTAATACAAGTACCTTGGTTGGAACGTGTGAATTTAGAAAGCTTATAGCTGTATTCTTTTTCGTTTGCATCAATGACCTTGATCTCATCGGCGCTTACAAATGTTACAACGCCGTCAGCCTCAGCCAGTATACATACGCCTGAGTCAACAGCCGCCTTATATTCCATACCCGTACCAACGAAAGGTCTCTCAGTACGGAGCAGCGGCACAGCCTGACGCTGCATGTTAGAACCCATGAGGGCACGGTTTGCATCGTCGTTTTCAAGGAATGGGATCATAGATGTAGCCACGGACACAACCATCTTAGGTGAAACGTCCATGAAATCTATTTTTTCCTTTTCGATTTCAAGGATCTGGTCACGGAAACGAGCTGCAACCTTATCATTTGCGAATTTTCTATCCTCTGTAAGAGGTTCATTCGCCTGAGCTACTATATAATTATCCTCCACGTCCGCAGTCATATAGACAACTTCGCTTGTTACAGTTCCGGTTGACTTGTCAACTCTGCGGTAAGGAGCTTCTATAAAGCCGTATTCATTTATACGGGCAAATGTTGCAAGATAGGAGATCAAACCGATATTAGGACCTTCAGGAGTTTCGATAGGGCACATTCTGCCGTAATGGCTGTAGTGTACGTCACGAACCTCAAATCCCGCTCTGTCTCGTGAAAGACCGCCCGGACCCAGCGCAGACAGACGTCGCTTATGAGTCAGCTCAGCCAGAGGGTTATTCTGATCCATGAACTGTGACAGCGGTGAAGAACCGAAGAATTCCTTGATAGCCGCTGTAATAGGTCTGATATTTATAAGAGCCTGAGGAGTAACAACATCCATATCCTGAGCCTGAATATTCATTCTCTCACGGATAACACGTTCCATACGTGTAAAGCCGATTCTAAACTGATTCTGTAGTAGCTCTCCGACTGAACGAATACGGCGGTTGCCAAGATGGTCAATGTCATCCTGAGTGCCGATGCCTTCGCAAAGATTCAGGAAATAGCTGATAGAAGAATAAATATCATCAAGGGTAATATGTTTTGGAACCAGCTCGTCCCGGCGTCTTTTAACAGCGTCTCTTATTTCGTTTTCATCAGAGGTGCTTTCCAGGATTTCACGGAGAACCGGATAAGAAACAAGCTCACGTATGCCGACTTCTGCTGCATCAAATGAAACATACTTTGAAATATCAACCATTCGGTTACCCAGAACCTTGACCTCACGCTCAACAAAGTGCATAGCGTTTTCGCCAGTTTCAGTTGTATAATATTCCTTGCATTCAACGTTGAGGTATGCTTCCCGAACACCTGCATTCTGGATCTGCATTGCCTGATCGTATGTCAGTACAGTTTTCGCATCAAATAAAAGCTCGCCTGTCATAGGATCAGCCACAGGTCTTGAAAGCTCGTGACCAGCAAGACGTTCTGCAATGCCAAGCTTCTTGTTATACTTGTAACGTCCGAATTGACATAAGTCATAACGTTTAGCGTCAAAGAACAGGTTGTTAATATGTGTCTGAGAGCTTTCAACTGTAGGCGGTTCACCCGGACGAAGCTTTTTATAGAGATCAATAAGAGCTTCTTCACAATTCTTTGCGACATCTTTTTGTATAATTGTTTGGGAAAGGCGTTCGTCCTCACCAAACATATCAAATATCTCTTCACTGCTGCCCAGACCGATAGCACGGATAAATGTTGTGATCGGGATCTTACGGTTTTTATCTATACGGACGTACACAACATCGTTGGAGTCCATTTCATATTCAAGCCATGCGCCGCGGTTAGGAATGATCTGTGTCTTGAAAAGATCCTTACCGGTACGATCTTTCTCAGAAGAATAGTACGCACCCGGAGAACGAACCAGCTGAGATACGATAACACGCTCTGCACCGTTGATAACGAATGTGCCGCTGTCAGTCATCAGAGGGAAGTCACCTAAAAAGACTTCGCTTTCCTTGACCTCACCGGTTTCTTTATTCCAGAGAGCAGCCGTTACACGAAGAGGCGCAGCATAGGTTACGTCACGTTCCTTACATTCAGGAATAGTGTACTTAGGCTTATCGTCAAATTTATAGTCGATAAAATTCAAAACAAGATTTCCGTTATAATCGGTAATCGAGGAAAATTCCTGAAACACATCACGCAAACCGACTTCACGGAACCAGCGGTATGAGTTGATCTGTATTTCGATCAGATTGGGCATATCAAGAACTTCATTGATTTTACCGAAGTTCATTCTGACATTTTTTCCAAGCTGCTTTGGCGTAACATTCACCATAGGCGAAAAAACCTCCTTCGTTCTCGTCAAAGATAGATAGACGTTATCCCCAAGCGGACAGACTTTCTTTTATTAAAAAATCTGCAAAACACTTGACAGATGGTAATGTAATGTGGTATACTATTTTGCAAGAATAATGCAAAATGCGCATTACGATACATTGTATTATTATACTATATTTTCCTTTTCTTGTCAAGGGCTTTTTTTATACTTTTTGTGTATTGTATATACTTATAAAAATCGCAGCTAAAAAACGCTGTGGTTTTATTTTTTGCCTATATATATCATATAAATTGAAAAAATAGGTATGGCTTTTTAAAAAAATTATGCTCAAAAATTCACGCATAAGTTTTATGAAAATAAATTTTTATAAATAAAGTTGTCGGAAAGATTACAGAAAAATGTGACTGCGTGTGCAGATTCAACACATTGTTGAATCTGTGTTGAAATATACACAGATATTTATTATAATGTGCAATAAAGCTATAGGAAACGACAAATTTATTTTTGGCTTATAATATTTTCGGTATAGTAATACATAAAATAAGTTGTTGTTTTATTTCTGGAGTTTAAATTAAGAGTAAAACTTTTGTGCTAAGCAGTCAGCATTTGACAAAATATAAATTTTCTGATACAATAGAAAGACAGGCAATTGTAGAATTGTAGTTATATATCGAATTATTGTATATATGTATTATGTCTTTTTAAGGCGGTACTGTGCAAATGCATCAGCCGCTTTTTGTGCAGTTATGCGATATTTGCAATAGCGGCGTATATTTTAGGAGGGTTTGTGCCTATGGCGGCGAAGGCGGAGGTTAAGAATCTTACAGAAGAGATGATAACAGAAGTCACTCTTTCTACAATGAATAAAAATCCTAACGGTGAAACTAATTATCCTATACTTGAGTTTGATGAATATGCACTTGCGCTGCTGTCAACTGGTGTACATGAAACATTGAAGTACAGCGAGGTGAAAGCCAACGGCGGTGCTGCATATGCTTTTATAAAGCGTTTAGCAGATATTATTTTATCATTTCTTGCGATTGTTGTATTATTTATACCGATGGCTATTATTGCACTTCTTGTGTTTTTGCAGGACAGGGGAAATCCGTTTTTCTCTCAGGCACGTCTTACAAAGGACGGAAAAGTATTTCGTATGTATAAATTTCGGTCTATGTGTATAGATGCCGAGGAAAAATTTGCTCAGGTTCAGCAGGAAAATGAAACTGATGGAATAGCTTTTAAAAATACAAATGACCCGAGAATCACGAAAATCGGAGGGTTTCTCAGAAAGACATCGCTTGACGAGCTTCCTCAGCTTTGGAATGTACTTGCCGGAGATATGTCTATTATAGGGCCAAGACCTCCGCTGCCAAGAGAGGTAGTGCTTTATACTCCGGCGCATATGGAGCGTTTGATCGTAAAGGGCGGACTTTCTTGTATCGCACAATGTGAAGGCAGAAGCGATGTTGAGTTTGAAAAGTGGGTAAAATCTGATGTAGAATACATAAAAAGCAGAAGCCTTTGGCTTGATATCAAGCTTATAATCAGAACTATAGTAGTTGTTATTATGAAAAAAGGCGCAAAATAAATATATATTAAAAAAAGTTTTTCAGTGTAATATTTTCAAATACTGCACTGAAAAACTTTTATTTTTTGACTATAAGAGCCGAATGGCTTAGACCTATTCAAACAATGTCCGGCGGGGCTTTATGCTATGCAGACTTGTACTGAGTACAAGTCCAAGTGAGATGTACATACTCAATGTTGCTGAGCCGCCTGCACTCAAAAACGGAAGTGGTATGCCGATAACAGGCATAACTTTAAGCACCATGCCGATATTCATTATACAATGTGTCATAAGCATTGCAAATACGCCCATGCAGATAAACAAGCCTTGTCTGTCAGGATGTTTTGCGCCGATAAGAAGAACTCTTATACATATGATTGTCAGTATCAACGCCACTGCCATTGCTCCTACAAATCCCAGTGCTTCGCCTACATATGCATATATAAAGTCATTGTGAAGTTCAGGCACGCTAACATAATCATGACCGCCGTAAACGCCGTTTCCAAAAAGCTTTCCAAAGGCCAGTGCAGTAAGTCCGAGATCCTGCTGATATTCAAGTCCTTCTGGATCAGAACCGGGATTCATAAGCACAAGAATGCGGCTTTTATGCAGTTCGCCCAGTACAAAATTCCAGACAGCCCATATAGCTGCCGGTATTGCCGCCATTGCTGCTAATATGTATATCCATGAAATTCGGGATGCAAACAGCATTATAATGAGCATCATGGCAAAAACGATACCGGTTCCGTAGTCGCCCTGAAGCACAACTATTCCAAGAGGAATCATTCCGTGCAGCAAAAGCAGCAGCATATGAAGCGGATGATTCATATTTTCCTCATCCTTTGAAAGATGAAGCGAAAATGTCAGAATAAACACGATCTTTAAAAATTCAGACGGCTGAATGCTGACAAATCCAAGATTAAGCCATGCCTGATCATCCGCACCGTCACGCTGATATCCAAGCGATGTAAATGTAAGCGCAATAAGCACCAATATGATCGGTGTATATATATACCAGAATTTAGACAGCTTGTGAAAGTCTATTGCTGCTGTTGTCAGCATTGCAATAATGCCAAGACCTGCTGCTATGCCTTGTGTAATGCTGTCGTCAAAGCCTATGTCAAGCACTCCGTTTGCCTGAATGGAATGCAGAAGCAGAACGCTGAGTCCTGAACAAAGCACAGCGCATAAGATCATCAATTTATCGAGCTGCCTGTAGAATTCCGACAGCTTTTCCCGTAGCTCTTTCATTTTTCTCCCTTCCTTTTGCTTTGTTTATTGTATATTCACTATCTGCAACTTAGCAGGATTTTGTTTTCTTTTTTTTCTGCCAAGAGCAGAAAGTCTTGAAATAATATCACAAGTTTTTGCCCATTCATGGGCGGAAACTTGTGGAAATGGGATTCCAAAGGTCGTATCTGCTTTTTGTCAGGTGTTTAATGGGACAGCGTCCCCTTGCCTGCGTTGTGGATAGTGATTTAATAATCTGATCGAATTGTCAGCGAGAATTATGCGGCGCTGCTTTGAAGCTCATGCTGCCGTATTGTATAGCTGCCGCAGCGTGATTTCTTTCAATAATGTCAGAAGATGACATATCGGCTACTGTTCTTGCGACCTTGAGAATACGGTCATATGAACGTGCGCTCAGACCAAGCCTGTCAAATGCGCTTTGTATGACCTGCTTTGCGCCATCGCTTACAGGGCAGTATTTCTGTAAATGTCCTGCCGGTATCTGTGCATTGCAGGTTATATTCGTTCCCTTAAAGCGCTTTTTCTGTATTTCACGTGCTGCATGAACTCTCTTACGTATTTCCTCTGAGGATTCAGGTGCTTTTGTATCTGAAAGCTCCTCAAAAAGAACCGGTTCTACTTCTAAATGAATATCAAATCGTTCCATCAAAGGGCCTGATATTCTTGAAAGATAGCGCTGTACCTGCATTTGTGAGCAGGTACATTTTCTTTTTGGATGTCCGTAATATCCGCATGGACACGGATTCATAGCTCCGACAAGCATAAAACGGCATGGATATGTCACTGTTCCGGATGCTCTTGTTATAGTAACTATATGATCCTCCAGCGGCTGACGCATTATATCAAGTGTTCTGCGGTCAAATTCAGCCAGCTCATCGAGGAACAGGAGTCCGTTATGAGCAAGAGATATCTCTCCCGGCTGAGGCGTACTTCCGCCGCCTACCAGGCCTACACCTGATATAGTATGATGAGGTGAACGGAATGGACGTTTTCTTACAATAGGAGAATTTGGACTGAGCATTCCGGAAATGGAATATACATTAGTAGTTTCCAGTGCCTCTTCCATAGTCATTTCCGGAAGGATTGTTGGCAAACGCTTTGCCAGCATACTTTTTCCGCTTCCGGGAGGACCCACCATAAGTACATTGTGACCTCCAGCTGCAACTATTTCAAGCGCACGTTTCACGCTTCGCTGCCCACGTACATCTGCAAAGTCGACGGCAGATGTGTCTTCTTTTGGAATATTTTCTTTAAATATAGCACGAGGCAGACGCTTTTGTCCTTCAAGATGTTCGATCAGCGCAGTTACATTTGGTACGCCGTATACAGTTACGCCGTCAATAGCAGCTGCTTCGGCAGCGTTCTCCGCAGGGACATAAAGCTCCTCTACTCCAAGATTTCTTGCAAGTATTGTCATTGGAAGTACGCCGTTTACACTGCGCACCTCACCGCTGAGCGATACCTCGCCGATAAAGCATTTTCCGTCTAAAGAAGAATTTATTCCGCCCAGAGCGGCAAGCATGGCGACAAGAATTGCAAGGTCGTGCATAGTGCCGCTTTTTTTCACATCCGCAGGTGCAAGATTTACAACTATCCTGCCTGACGGCAGATTTATATTTATTGCATTTAGCGCTAAGCGGATTCGCTCTCTGCTTTCACGTACTGATGCATCCGGCAGACCAACGATGTCAAACCTCGGCATACCTCTGGCAACAGCGACCTCGACTTCAACAGAGAAAGCGTTCAGCCCGAAAAGTCCAAGACTGCTTATTTTGCTGAACAAGGCTCCAACCATCCTTTCGAAATATATATAGACACAATTCATCTGCCGCAAAGTTTTTTCGGCATTGCCTATATAAAATTATTGATTTAATATTATGATTATAGCATATATTTTGCCAAATGTAAACATATATTTTTTATATTGAGAACTCGTCTTCACAAGCTAAGCGTACGTCTTTTAGGCAGATTTCGCTTATGAAGACAAGTGCTGAAATTATAGTGATCTTCAAAAAATAATTTGAACAAATTGAAAGGGACTGCTGTTCAAGCAGTCCCTTTTATTTGTAATAGTAATGATCTCATCCAACAGTATTCTTAACAGCTTCAACTATTATATCTGCACATAGATCTATTCCCAAAGCGCCGCTGTTAAGGCACAGTTCGTAGTTAGCCTTATCATACCAGTTGCCGCCTGTATTTATGCTGTAGAATGTTTCTCTTCTCTTATCAGACTTTCTGAGCATAGCCTCTGCTCTTCTCGGCTCTATTCCATAGCTTTCTACTGCCCTTCTGACTCTTGTCTCGGTGTCCGCATATATAAATGTACTGAACATTCTGTCAAGGTCACGCAGGATGTAGCTTGCGCATCTTCCGACTATAACACAGTCCTCCTTTTCAGCAAGTTCCTTTATAATATTGGTTTCAACTATATAAACTTTGTCAGACAGGGGCAGGTTATCTTCTATTGATCGTGTAGGATTAGACGAGAGCATAAGGGTATACAAAAAGCTTTTTGGAGCGGCTTCCTCGGCGCTTGCGAGATAGTCCACTGATACTCCGCATCTCTCTGATGCCATTTCCAGTATTTCTCTATTGTAAAATGCTATGCCCAACTGCTGAGCTACCTTTTGTCCTACTTCACGGCCGCCGCTTGCATATTCTCTTTCGATTGTTATAATTCTGTTGCTCATATATAAAGCTCCTTTCGTTATACGTATTGTAAAATATTGATTTTCTTTATTATAGCATATTTCGATGAAAAAAACACTAAGTTTTTTATATTTTTTATGGAAAAAACAATTTTTCAGCGTTTTCAACAACTGACAGGGTGCCGTATTATGCATCTTGTAATATTTTACAGGAAAATAAAAGGTTTAGTGCAGTATTTTTATAAAAATGCTGCACTAAAAAGTTTTTATATTATTCTGCGCCGCGCATTATCGCATTTACTATAGAAGGATAATACCATGTGCAATCCTTACGATTCAAAAGACCGAATCCATTGTCCCCGTCTGCATTCACTGCACCGTTGTCCCATACAAAGCATTTAATGCCCTGCTTCTTAGCACTTTTTACATAATACTCAATATGTGCAGCACGGTCAGAAACATTTTCATTCTTATTAACCGAGCCGAATTCATCAATGATTACCGGAATGCCTTTGCTTATAAATGTATCTGCAAGATATTGGAAGTTATTGTCAAGCTCTGTCTTGTCAGCATCACTTCCCCATGTTGAACGTTTACTGTCAGTTCCGCAGAAATCCCACGGCGCATAGCTGTGAATAGATACGATCACATGATCATCATTAGGTACTTCTACAGCACTGACAGCCTCCTCTGTGATCGACTGTGCATGAGATGTAACAATAAGCGTTCTGTCAGCATTAAGTCCGCCTGTACTTCTTACCTTTTCAACAAACTTTGCAAAAAGCTGATTGATAACATCTCTTTCCTCAGGAGTACCACCGCTCCATTCAGTTGATGAACCGATAACACGCGGTTCGTTCATTCCTTCAAAAATCAGGTGGTGGTCATATTCTGCAAATTCTGCGCAGATCTGCTCCCATATCTTCACTAACTTCTTTTCTACATTCGCTTGTTCGCTGTAGGTAGGCTTTAGCCATAGATAGTCGTCATGATGAACGTTAAGGATAACATACATACCATTGTTGTAGGCATAATCAACAACTTCTTTTACGCGAGCCATCCATGCAGCATCGATCGTGCCGTCAGCAGACATATGTTCACCCCACGTTACAGGTATTCTAACAGCGTTAAATCCTGCATTTTGCACAGCATCTATCATTGCCTGTGTTGTCTTAGGATTACCCCAGCCGGTTTCGGTATCTGAGCTTTTTGTATTATAGCTGTCAAGAGTATTTCCAAGATTCCAGCCTGCTTTAATATCTGCCACTATCTCAGCAGAGGACATTTTATTTACATCATCAGATGAAGCTGTTGTTCCTGATGATGCTGTAAGCTCTTCATTATCTGTAAAAGCATTTTTGTGATTTGTCTCTCCGGTAGAGCTGCTGTATCGAACAGATACCCTGTCGAGAGTGACAGAAGATTGATCGCTCCACCAGAAACCAAGCATAAGCTGACCCTCAGGAGAAATATCTGCCTTGACATTTTCAGGGACTATCCATGTAAGTGAAAGATTTGAGGAATCTGTAATCATAGCAATATCTCCGCTCTGATACCAGTTTTTATCTGTTGCAGACTTACTGCCATCCTTCATGGATACTCCGAATGCACCTGTGAATTTTCCCAGAGAACCGCTCGATGAAATATCAAAGGTCACAGTTTGTAATGTGTCATCGCTGCTTATAAGCTCAGACAGATCTATGTGTCCTGTTTTAGTCTCTTCATCGCTGTAGCTGAGAGTGAGCGCAGGTGTTATAGCATTCTGACCATCTACAGGAATTTCCACTGTACGTGTATAGCTGCACACAATGCTGCTGAGACGCACTTGCTGAGTTTCACTCCACCAGTATCCGATAAGAACATCTCCGCTTGCATCAATGAATGGAGCAACATCAGCAGGAACATTCCAGGTTATCTCTGCATAAGAGCCATTTACCGCATATTCAAAATCATCCGACTGATACCATCCGTCATCAGTAGCTGATGTACATTCATTGCTTACAGATATGCCGCAGCCGCCTTTATAATTCATCATATCGGAGCTGCCGTCGGCAGAATAGAAAATAAATGTAAATGAATGTACCGTATCGCCTTCTTCTATCATATCAGAAAGCTTAGCTTTATAGGTGTTATCTCCGTCTCTGTCAAGTATAGCGTCAATACCTGTTATTTCAGAGCCAAGTGTAGTACTTACTGTCTCCATAGGACTTATATGCTCTGTCGGAGCTTCTGTGGACGCTTCGGTTGTTTCTTCATTTTTTGCTTCTGTCGGCTTTTCTTCAGAAGCCGTAGTTGTTGCTGCCTTTTCAGTATTACTGCTGCTGCTGTTTTCATTTTTGTCCGAAGAGCAGCCTGAAAAAACTGTTCCAAGGCTTATTACGGCGAAAGCTGCCGCAAGATACTTTTTCCATCTCATGATTTTTCTTTTCTCCTTTATATTATATTATATCATTAAGAACAGGCTGCTCTGAATAGAACAGCCTGTTTATAAGCACTTTTATCGAGCTCCTTTTTTGTCAAATACCACCTTGACAGTCTTCATCATAAGCTTCATATCAGACTTCATGGATCTTTCCTCTATGTATTTGATATCGCTTTCTACCCATTCATCAAAAGGCATATCGCTTCTTCCGTTACACTGACAATAGCATGAAAGTCCGCTCTTAACAAGAAGTCTTTGCATTTGATGCGGTGTGTAAAGATTTACTTCACGAGGAAGAGGAGGTCTTGGTCCTATAATGGACATATCTCCTTTCAGCACGTTAAAAAGCTGAGGCAGCTCGTCTATTGATGTCTTTCTGATAAATCTGCCTATTCTCGTTATACGAGGATCATTGTCCATCTTGAATGCAAGTCCATCGCATTGATTTCCCTTTTGTACCTCGGCAAATTTCTCCTCAGCATCTGTACACATCGATCTGAACTTGTACATACGAAATGTCTTGCCGTCCTTTGTAAGACGTGTCTGTGAAAATATAGGGCTTCCTTTGTCCTCACTGTATATAAGCAATGACACAATACCCATAGGCAGTGCTAATACCGCTATAGCACCCATAGAACAGACAATATCGAGCGTTCTCTTGGCTGCACGATATATTCGTCCTCCGCCTGGTCTGACAACACTGCTGCTAAGTGTTTCCTTAATATTCCCAGAAAGCTTTTCAAGAGCTGCATCGTCAAAATCAAGAACCGGATAATCCTTTACTCCGTCTCCTGTAATTGACTGTACATCCGCACACTCAGGTGCATATCCGACCTGCATTCTTGGTATGAACGCTTCGTCATACAATGCCATATCGTTGCTGCTCACTCAAAATTCCTCCTTTTTAATTTTTTCAATATAATCTTTCCCACTTAATATAATCCTGAATCTGCCGGCAGCTCAGCCTTGTTTCAGAACTATATGTATATTATATCATATTTGTTTTAAAAATGGAAGCCCATTTCGTTCGTCAAAGCAACAAGATTATCACTAAAATTACGTCCGATTTGCACACATGTTACAAAACGGCTACAAATTCTTCCAGTAATGCTTTTTTAGCTATTCAAATATTTTGTTTTCGTTGACATTGGTAGAAATTTGTGATAAAATAAATTAAGATTTATATTCTTGAAAGGAGTCCCATATTATGGACGCTACAACATTCCCAATTCCTATTACATCTCATATCATATTCTGTGCGATCGCTTGTGTTTTCTTTATCATTCAATATGTACGCACAAAGAAATCGTATCAGCTTCTCGTTGCTATAGGCATTCCGGCTTCATTGTTTATATATATATGCCCTGAGAACAGCTCACTTTTTTATGCTGTAGGAGCTTTTGAAGCGGTTCTTTTAATTGGAGCTGTAGTATTTGCTTTTATAGAACGTTCACGCCGCAGACAGGAGATAGAGGATACTACTCCGCTTGATGAGGAGGTTACTGCACAGTGTCAGATGCCGGATAATTCAGGTTCAAATTCGGATGGGGAGTAGAAATGAAAATAGTTATAACTGACTGGCAGACCATGAGCTGCAATGATGAAATATCATGCAGCTGCTTTGAAAGCTTTGGAGAGGTAGAGACTTATCCGCTTACAATGCCTGAGGAGATAGTCTGCCGCATTAAAGATGCAGATATACTTATTTGCAACAAAACACCTATAACCTCCGATGTAATAAAAGAATGCAGAAAACTCAAGTATATAGGAGTTCTTGCTACAGGCTATAATAATATTGATACAGAGGCAGCTAAAAATGCAGGTATCATTGTCTGCAATGCAGGAACATATTCTACTGATGCTGTATCTCAATATGTGTTTGCGCAAATACTTTATCATTATAATAAGCTTCATTTGTATAACGAGGACGTAAGAAACGGCGGCTGGCTAAGAAGCTCTGCATTTTCGTATTTTCCGTTCCCTGCATATGAGCTTAAAGGAAAAACTCTTTCAATAATCGGCTACGGAAGTATTGGCAGACAGGTCGCTAAGATCGGCGATGCTTTTGGTATGAATATAATTATAAATACACGCACAAAGCCTTTAGATTGTCAGTTTGAGCTTGTATCACTTACTGAGGCATTTGCGAGAGCTGATGTGCTGACTGTTCATACTCCGCTTACCCCTGAAACAAAAGGAATTATTTCAAAAGAAAATCTTGCTCTTATGAAGTCCTCCGCACTTCTTATAAATTCTGCAAGAGGTGCGATAGTTGATGAATATGCTCTGGCTGATGCACTTAAAAGCAACAAGATCGCAGGAGCAGCACTTGATGTGCTTGAAACAGAGCCTATGAGTGAGAATACTCCGCTCAGGGGTATCCCAAATTGCATGATAACTCCGCATATTGCGTGGTCGCCTATTGAAACAAGACAGAGACTGCTTAATATTGTATATGACAATTTACAGGCATATCTTGACGGCAGACCGCAGAATGTTGTAAATAAATAAAAGAAAGAGGCATAGAATTATGCTCGATATTGCTTCAAAGAAAAGAATTGTACTAAAGCTCGGAACCTCAACGCTTACCCATAAAACCGGCAAGCTGAATATTCGTCGTATGAAAAATCTTATACAGATACTCTCAGATCTGCACAATTCAGGAAAAGAACTTATACTTGTTTCCTCAGGTGCAGTTGGAATGGGTATCGGCAAGCTGAATCTGACAAAAAAGCCGGAGGATACACCTACAAAACAGGCTGTTGCTGCCGTTGGACAGTGTGAGCTTATGCATATATATGATGATATGTTCAGTAAATACAGCATTACAGTTGCTCAGATACTGCTTACTAAGCATATTCTGTCGAATGGCCTTTCAAATGTTCAGAATACGCTTCAAAGACTGCTGGAAATGGGAGTAGTTCCTGTTGTAAATGAAAACGATACAGTTGCCATAGATGAGCTGGAGCTGAAAATAGGAGAAAATGACTCTCTGGCAGCAATGGTGGCAACTATTGCAGATGCAGATCTGCTTATAATCATGTCAGATATCGACGGTCTTTACTCCGCAGATCCGCATGAAAATCCGGAGGCAGAGGTTATACCTGTAGTTGAGATGATAGATTCAAGCATAATAGAAATGGCAGGCGGCGCAGGTTCTTCTTTGGGGACAGGCGGTATGGCAACAAAGATAAACGCCGCAAAGATCGCAACAGACGCAGGCATTGATATGGTTATTATGAATGGCAGAGATCCTGAGAAGCTATACGATCTTTTTGATAATAAGGAGATAGGTACAGTATTTCTGGCTAAGGAGAAAGGTAGATTTAAGATATGAATTATGCACAGACATTAGGTGAAAAATCCAAAGCTGCTGCGCCGAAGATGGCGGCGGCATCTCCAAAGATGAAAAATGAAGCTCTCCGTAAAATTGCGGAGGCTCTTATTGCAAAAAAAGATGAAATAATAAGTGCTAATGCACTTGATCTTAAAGCTGCGGAAGAAAATGGAATGACTGCTTCATTGCAGGACAGACTTCGCCTTACAAATGCACGTATAGAAGACATGGCAAAGGCGGTAACAGAGCTTATCGCTATGGATGACCCGATCGGCTCTGTTGTACAGGGAAGTATGCGTCCAAATGGTCTGCGCATTATGAAAACTCGTGTACCGCTTGGCTCTATCGGAATCATTTTTGAGTCACGCCCAAATGTTACAGTGGATGCCGCTACTCTTTGTCTGAAAGCAGGAAATACAGTTCTGCTCAGAGGCGGTAAGGAGGCTATACACTCAAATATGTGTCTTACAAATATCATGCGTGAGGCAGCAGAAAAGGCAGGACTGCCGATAGACTGCATTCAGCTGATAGAGGATACATCCAGAGAAACAGCAGCAGATATGATGAAGCTGAATGGATATCTTGACGTATTGATTCCACGAGGCGGAGCAGGACTGATTCAGGCAGTAGTAAAGCAGGCAACCGTTCCGGTAATTGAAACGGGTGCTGGAAACTGTCATGTTTATATAGATAAATGCCTGCCGTGTGACGAAGATTATGCGATGGCTGTTAATATTGTTGACAATGCAAAAACACAGCGTCCTTCCGTATGCAATGCTATTGAAGGACTTGTCGTACATGAAGCTGTTGCAGAAAAAGTTTTGCCTATGGTAAAATCTGCTCTTGATGCACATGATGTAGTAATTTACGGTGATGAAAAAACCGCTGCTATATTAGGTAAATGTGTACTTCCTGTAACAGAGGAAATTTATGATACTGAGTTTAATGATTATAAGATATCTGTAAAAGTTGTATCTTCTATTGATGAGGCACTTTCTCATATAGCAAGATACAGTACCAAGCATTCTGAATGCATAATAACAAAAGATCTTGATGCTGCTATGCGTTTTCAGAAAGAAGTAGATGCTGCTGCTGTATATGTAAATGCTTCAACGAGATTTACAGACGGAGGAGAATTCGGTTTTGGCGCAGAGATAGGAATTTCCACACAAAAGCTCCATGCAAGAGGTCCTATGGGACTTAATGAACTGACAACTGTAAAATATCTTATCGAGGGCAATGGTCAGATAAGGTGATAAATAAAGATATTACAAGCCGCATCTGACAAAAAAGATGCGGCTTTAAAAAAGTTTCTTATAGCTGTTGCAAAAATCTAAGCAATGTAGTATAATAGTAAAAACAGATAATATGGGAGGTATGGCTATGTGTGGATTTATAGGCTTTACTAACTCAATTGGCAATGCCGATACTGTCCTTAGCGAAATGCTGGATAAAATCAAGCATAGAGGTCCGGATGCAGAGGGTAAGTATGTAGATGAAAATGTAGCTCTCGGTCATAGACGGCTCAGTATCATTGATGTGTCAGATGCAGGCAACCAGCCTTTATACAGCGATGACGGCAATCTGGTTCTGGTATTCAACGGAGAGATATACAACTATAAGACAATACGTGAAGAGCTTATAAAAAAAGGGCATCGCTTCAAAACTCAGACTGATTCTGAGGTATTGATCTACGGCTACAAAGAATACGGAGAAAAACTCCTTGAAAAGCTTCGTGGAATGTTTGCCTTTATTATATGGGATAAAGTAAAGAAAACACTCTTCGGCGCAAGAGATTTCTTCGGAATCAAGCCCCTTTATTATGCACAGATGGGAAATACATTTATGTTCGGGTCAGAAATAAAGAGTTTCCTGTGCCATCCTGATTTCAAAAAAGAGCTTAATACTGCTGCTTTGGAGAATTATCTTTCATTTCAGTATTCACCCTGTGCAGAGACCTTTTTTAAGGGCGTATATAAGCTGCCGCCTGCACATTATTTTACTTATCATGACGGAAAAATGGACATAAACAGGTACTGGGAGATAAGCTTTGATCCAGATGAAAAGCCTGAGCTTGATGAATGGGTAAACCGTATTTCCAATACATTTCATGACTCTGTAAAGGCACACAAGATCGCCGATGTAGAGGTAGGTTCGTTCTTGTCAAGCGGTGTTGATTCAAGCTATGTAGCGGCTATTGCAAATGTTGACAAAACATTTACAGTAGGTTTTGGCAGCGAAGAACGCTATAATGAAATAAGCTGGGCTAAGGAGTTTTCCGAGGCTATAAATATAAAAAACTACAATAAGGTCATAACTCCGGAGGAATACTGGGAAAAGCTGCCGCTTATACAGTATCATATGGATGAGCCTCTGGCTGACCCGTCTGCTGTTGCACTTTATTTTGTATGTAATCTGGCATCACGTTCACTAAAGGTAGCGCTTTCTGGAGAAGGCGCAGATGAAATATTCGGCGGTTATAATGTTTACAGCGAACCCGGTGCAACATTCTATGACAGACTGCCGCAGGGCTTCAGAAAAGGTGTTTCATCTGCTGTAAGCCATATGCCTGCAAAGAGAGGGCTTAACTTCTTTGTCAGAAAGGGCAAAACGGTTGAAGAAAGATTTATCGGCAATGCCTATATGTTTACACCTAAGGAGCGCCGTGAGATCCTTAAAATAAAAACAAACGCACCCGATCCGACTGTTATTACAAAGCCATTTTATGACAAGGTAAAGGATAAGGATGATGTTACTAAAATGCAGTACCTTGATCTGCATATGTGGATGACCGGAGATATACTTTTAAAGGCTGATAAAATGAGCATGGCTAATTCTCTGGAGGTAAGAGTGCCTTTTCTTGATAAAGAGGTAATGGCTCTTGCTGAGAAGATACCTACAAGATACAGAGTATCACATAAGGGAACATCTGAGGGAATGAAGTATACCACAAAATATGCCATGCGAATGGCTGCAAAAAAAGATACTCCGCCTGAGACTGCAAAAACAGCTGTAAAGAAAAAGCTCGGTTTCCCTGTGCCTATTCGTGTATGGCTTAAAGAGGATGGATATTATAATACTGTAAAAAATGCATTTACAGGCATAGCTGCGGAAAAATATTTCAATACAGATAAGCTGGTTCGGCTTCTTGACGATCACAGAGCAGGCAAGGGAGACTATAGCCGCAAGATATGGACGGTTTATATGTTCCTTGTGTGGTATGACGTTTATTTCGGCGGAAAATAATAAACAAAGGAGGATGCCTGCTTGGCAAGTAACGTTACTTATGAATATATCCGAAGAAATCCTGATGTGCTGGAATATGTAAGACGTGCTGATAAAGTGCTGGAGGCTATTGGCTACACAGAACACTCGTTTGCTCATGTTGAAAAGGTATCGTATGTATCTTCTATGATTCTTGAGGAGCTTGGATATCCTGATAGAATCGTCGAGCTTGCAAGAATAGCGGGTTTTATGCACGACATAGGAAATATAGTAAATCGTGCAGATCATGCTCACAATGGAGCAATTATGGCTTTTTGTCTTCTCGAAAAGCTTCATATGCCGGCTGATGAAATATGTTCTATCATATCGGCTATAGGCAATCATGACGAGCGAACGGCGCAGCCTGTTGATCCTATATCGGCAGCTCTTATTCTGGCTGATAAAACAGATGTCAGACGCAGCCGTGTGAGAAATACAACATTTATATCATTTGATATTCATGACAGGGTAAACTATGCTGTTACAAGTTCCAAGCTTACTGTTTCTAAGGATAAAAAAAGCTTTAATCTTGAATTGGACATAGATACGGAGATATCCTCTGTTCTTGAGTATTTTGAGATATTTATGGACAGGATGCTGCTTTGCAAGCGAGCTGCACAGTATTTTGATATGTCATTCAGAATATACATGAACGATAGTATTGTACTTTAAGAACAAGTTCTAAATCATACCGGCAAAGCAGCAGCTATGACGGTAAAATACAGGAGGTTTCAAATATGATTTCATCATATCCACATCTGATCGATCTTAATGATTATCCAGCTTCATGGTGGAAAGAAGTAGTTGATCTGGGAGAAAAAATCAAAGAGCATCCGGAGATCTATTCCGGAGCATGTCAGGGGAAAATAATGGCGACATTGTTTTATGAGCCGTCTACACGTACTCAGATGTCTTTCCAAACGGCAATGCTGCGTCTCGGCGGCAGACTCATAGGCTTTGACAATCCTGCAAATTCCTCCGTATCAAAGGGAGAAACTCTGAAAGATACAACGAAAATTGTCAGCAACTATGCAGATATTCTTGTAATGCGGCATCCTGTTGCCGGTGCTGCTAAGGCTGCTGCACTTACGGCTGACTGCCCTGTTATCAATGCAGGGGACAGCGGTCATCTGCATCCGACACAGACGCTTACTGACCTTCTTACTCTTAAATGTGAAAAAGGACATCTTGACAATCTTACAATAGGTCTTTGCGGAGATCTTATAAATGGCAGAACCGTACATTCTCTTATAAAGGCAATGTCCTGTTTTGAGGGTAATAAGTTTGTACTTATTTCTACACCGGAATTGAAGCTCCCGTCCTATGTCAAGGATATTCTTAAAGCAAGCGGATGTCCGTTTGAAGAGGTAACATCACTTGAAGCGGTGCTGCCGGAGCTTGATGTGCTGTATATGACAAGAATTCAGCAGGAGAGATTTGCAAGCCGTGAGGAATACCTTTCTCAAAAGGATACATATATACTTACAGTGAAAAAGCTGAAAACTGCAAAGCCTGACATGATAATCCTTCATCCGCTGCCAAGGGTGGATGAGATCGAGGTTGCTATAGATGAAGATCCGAGAGCTGCATATTTCAAGCAGGCACGATATGGAATGTATGTGAGAATGGCGCTTATTATAACCATGCTGAATCTTGATACAAAAACAACGCTGCTTCATGGAAGAGTTCATAATAATGCAGTATGCAAAAATCCAAACTGTATTACCTGTACAGAAAAATATCTGCCTAAGAGCTTTGTTTCTATTGGTGATGATTTATTGGAATGCGAGTATTGCAATGAGCGACTGCTGTTAGAGAGGTAATGCTATGAGCAGTAATCGTGATAGATACGGCAGACGTAAGGTGCAGCCTAAAATAAGATTTCGATTCAGAAACCTGATAATTATATTTATCGTATGCATACTTTTAGGACTTGCCTACTATATGATAAAAGTAAACCTTTAGAAAAAAATTTTAAAGCCTTGATTCCGGGTCTCAATGCAGTCCCGGAATATTTTTTCTAAGGAAAATATAAAATTTACTTATGCCTATTGACAACAGGGATAAAATGGGATATACTTGATAATGGAATAAGCGAATACAACATACGCTAATATTTTATGTGCTGCATACAATATTTTGTGTTTTGAGAGGGAGAAATGTTATTATGATAATACATATTATGAAACGTGACGGACGTAAGGTGCCATTTAATATTGAGAAAATCGCAAATGCTATCTTTCGTGCAGCTCAGGCTGTCGGTGGAACTGATATGAATGAAGCGATGGACATTGCGGTTAAGACCTGCGAGCTTTATGAGACGATTTATGGAAAAGAAATTCCTACGGTTGAGATAATTCAGGATCTGGTTGAAAAGACACTTATAGAAAACGGTCACGCACAGACTGCAAAGGCATATATACTCTATCGTTATGAGCGTACCCGTGACCGTGAGATGAAATCAAATCTTATGAAAACTATGGGAGAGCTGACATTTGACTCTGCTAAGGATAGTGATATAAAGCGTGAGAATGCAAATATTGACGGCGATACAGCAATGGGCACTATGCTGAAATACGGCTCTTCTGCTGCTAAGGAATTTTATGAAATGAAGGTGCTTAATCCTTCTCATGCAAAGGCTCATCGTGAGGGTGATATACACATTCACGACTTAGACTTTTTGACACTTACAACTACCTGCTGTCAGATAGATCTTATAAAGCTGTTTGACGGCGGATTTTCTACTGGTCACGGTTTTCTCCGTGAACCTAATGACATCGCAAGCTACTCTGCACTTGCCTGCATAGCTATTCAGTCTAACCAGAATGATCAGCACGGCGGTCAGAGCATTCCAAACTTTGACTATGCAATGGCTGGAGGAGTTAAGAAAACATACCGCAAGCGTTATCTTCGCAATATGGAGAGAGGTCTTACTCTCCTTATCGGAATGGAAAATTCAAATCAATTTGTAAATGAATATGCTGCAAAAATTATGGAAGAAAAGGGTATCATGCCGTGCCTTGCAAATGATAACGGTTTTCAGGCTGCTGAGCGGGAATATCTTCTTACTAAAACAGATGATGCGATGGCTGCAAAGCTTCAGAGCTTTGCAGCAGAGAATGCTTACCGTGAGACAAACCGTGCAACATATCAGGCAATGGAGGCTCTTATACATAACCTCAACACAATGAACAGCCGTGCAGGTGCTCAGACACCATTCAGCTCTATCAACTATGGAACAGATACTTCTCCAGAGGGTAAAATGGTTATAGAAAACATCCTGCTTGCAGAAGAAGCAGGTCTTGGAAACGGCGAAACGCCTATATTCCCTATCCATATTTTCAAGATAAAGGAAGGCATAAACTATAACGAATCTGACCCGAACTACAGCCTGTTCAAGCTTGCCTGCCGTGTTTCTGCAAAGAGACTTTTTCCTAACTTTGCATTCCTTGATGCTCCTTTCAACAAGCAGTATTACAAGGAGGGCGATTATCGCACAGAGATAGCATATATGGGCTGCCGTACACGAGTGATCGGCAATACCTTTGATCCTGATAATGAAATAGTTACAGGCAGAGGCAATCTCAGCTTTACATCTATCAATCTTCCACGTCTTGCAATAAAGGCAGATCATAATGTCGGTCTGTTCTTTGATATGCTGGAAGAAATGATGGATCTTACTATTGACCAGCTTATGCATCGTTTCCATATACAGTGTCAGAAGAAGGTAAGAAATTATCCTTTCCTCATGGGACAGGGCGTATGGATAGGCTCTGAGGGACTTTCTGCTGATGATACTGTGGATGAAGTTCTTAAACACGGTACACTTTCTGTGGGATTTATTGGGCTTGCTGAGGCACTCAAAGCTCTTATCGGTTCACATCACGGAGAAAGTGAAGAAGCACGTGAGCTTGGAATGGAAATAATCACCGCAATGCGTGACCGCATGGATTTAGAGGCTCAGAGAACAGGTCTTAATTTCTCACTGCTGGCAACACCTGCTGAGGGATTGTCAGGAAGATTTATACGCATCGACAAGGAGAAGTTTGGTATTATTCCAGGTGTTACAGACCGTGATTATTATACCAACTCATTCCATGTACCTGTATATTACGACATCAATGCAGTAGACAAAATTCGTATCGAAGCACCGTATCATGCGCTTACTAATGGCGGTCATATCAGCTATATTGAGATGGATGGAGATCCGCTCCAGAATCTGTCGGCATTTGAAAAGGTAGTGCGCTATATGAAAGAATGCGGTATAGGCTATGGCTCTATCAATCATCCTGTTGACAGAGATCCATGCTGTGGTTTTACCGGAATTATTGGAGATACTTGCCCTATGTGCGGACGAACTGAGGAAAGCGGTTCATTTGAACGTATACGCAGGATCACCGGTTATCTGGTCGGTACTCTTGACCGATTCAATAATGCTAAACGTGCAGAGGAACACGATAGAGTAAAGCACGGACTGACTAAGTAATTTCAGGAGTGATATATATGAATATTCGTATTGCCGGTACTGTCAACGATTCTATTGTTGATGGTAAGGGCTTTCGATTTACTATTTTTACTCAGGGCTGTCCTCATCGCTGCAAAGGCTGTCATAATCCTCAAACGCATGATTTCAGCGGCGGCAGTATTATTTCTTGTGAAGAGCTGCTTTGCAAAATCAAGTCCAATCCCTTGCTTGACGGAGTAACATTCAGCGGCGGCGAACCATTCTGTCAAGCGGAGGCTCTTGCTGAGCTTGCAAGGAAAATTCATTCAATAGGCGGTCTTGATATAGTCGTATATACAGGATATACATTTGAGGAGCTTGTATCTGGATTTGATAAAAACCCTGACTGGAAGCGTCTAATGGAAGAGACGGATATTCTTATAGACGGCAGATTTGAGGAGTCTCTGAAAAGCTATGACATAAAATTTCGCGGCAGTACAAATCAACGTTATCTGGACGCTAAAGAAAGTCTCGGACAAAATATGCCAGTAAATGCTGAATTGCCGGAATAATCTACAGAAGTTTTTAATATATATTATTATGTGTAAATTCCAGAAGATTACAAAATGGTTAAAAAGAATTCCAATGCGGTAAATATTGTTTACAGCTTTAAAATCCGATTGCAAAACCTTATCAGATATGGTATCATGTTATTGTGGTATTATATTTAAGAAACACTAAAACTGAGAAGGGAGTGCTGATTGTGAACCGCAAAAATCGTATTCTGATTTCCATTCTTATCCTTATGGGAGCAGCTATGCTTAGTTCCTGTACCACTACAGCTGATGCCGGTGATGCAGATGCAACAGCATATGTCACTTCGGTTTGTGCTGAGTATGAGATGGCTTAAACTAAAGATATAAAATTTAGTCCCCATTGTCTTTGACTTTGGGGATTTTTATTTTGTCCATGTGTGTAATTACATATAATAAAAACGTCAAACTGACCAGTGAAAAGGCTGTTTTCTGAACAAAAATTCACATGATTTCAAAAAGTAAATTCCGGAAAAATGCTTGACAAAAATATATTTTTAGTATATAATAAAGCATGTACTGTCAGAGAGACCGGTTAGTATCTTGCGAAATACCGGCAGTGCAGTCTGACCCAACTGCCCTCTGCCTGGTTTTCCAATGCATAAAAATGCAGATGGAAACGAAGATATTTTTGATAGAAATTCAGGAGGAATTGACTATGGCAACAACTATGCCTAAGGCTTCAGAAGTAAGCCGTAAGTGGTATATCATTGATGCAGAAGGCAAGCCGCTTGGTCGTGTTGCAGCACAGGCTGCTCACATTCTGAGAGGTAAGCACAAGACTACTTTTACTCCACACGTTGATTGTGGTGATTTCGTTATCGTTATCAACTGTGATAAGGCTGTTCTTACAGGTAAGAAGCTGGAGCAGAAGTATTATTATTGGCATACAGGCTGGATCGGCGGTCTGAAAAAGACTCAGTATAAGGAAATGATGGCTGAAAAGTCTGATGAAGCTATGAAGATCGCAATTAAGGGCATGCTCCAGCACAACAAGCTTGGCGCAGCTCAGCTGACTCGTCTGCGCACATATAAGGGCGCTGAACACAAGCAGGCTGCACAGAAGCCGGAAGTTTGTGAATTCTAAGGAAAGGAGCATAAAAAATGTACGAATCTAAGGTTAAATATTATTATGGTACAGGCAGAAGAAAGCACTCTGTAGCAAGAGTTAGACTGTATCCGGGTAATGGCAATATCACAATCAACGGCAGAGGTATTGATGATTACTTTGGTCTTGATACTCTGAAGCTGATCGTTCGTCAGCCTATGGCTCTGACTGATACTATGGAGTCTATGGACATCGTTTGTACTGTTACAGGCGGTGGTGTTACAGGTCAGGCTGGTGCGATCCGTCACGGTGTTTCACGTGCTCTGCTTGAATTCAATCCGGAGCTTCGTTCTGTTCTGAAGAAGGCTGGCTTCCTCACTCGTGATCCGAGAATGAAGGAAAGAAAGAAGTATGGTCTCAAAGCGGCTCGTCGTGCTCCGCAGTTCTCAAAGCGTTAAAAGATTTTTTCAGAAACACCCATTTTACGGTATTTTCGAGAATTTCTTACAAAGTTGTTCAACAAATTGTTCAACTAAAAGCTGTGAATGTAAACCTCTTTGTCGGGAGACCGACAGAGAGGTTTTTTTGTTTAGGTCAGTTCATCGGAAAGTTTATCATCAATCGTGTCAGCAAGACGAATTTTATGCTTTTGAAGCACATCGGCATATATGTTCGCTGTAACACCTATGTCACAATGACCGAGATGTTCAGAGATCACTTTCAGGTCAACTCCACTGTTAAGCAGAAGCGTAGCATTGCAATGCCTGAGCTTATGTAGAGTCATATCATCGAATTCCGTTCCTTTCGTCATACGCTTCAATGAATGGTACACAGAGCTACGGTCACGGTAGTTGCCCAAACCCGAGGGAAAGACCATTTCGGGGTGAGCATACTTATTGCCGAGAGCCATTTTCAGCTTTTCCACATAGGCTTGCTGCTCCATGAGACACTTCTCCACAGTCGAATTCATCGCTATCAGTCGGACGCTGCTTTTGGTCTTTGGTGAATCAAGATAGCACTCCCCGTCAACACAAGAAAGTGTATGGTGAATGAATATTGTTTTCTTCTCAAAGTCAATATCCTCCCACACTAAACCGAGGCATTCTCCTATCCTCATACCGGTGAACAGTAGAACGATCAGGATACGCTTCACATCTTCGTCCCATGTCTTGTCACGGATAAGGTGAAGAAACCGCTTTGTCTCCTCCTCAGAAAGAGAATAACGCTTGCCACTGTCCCTTTTCTTTGGAATGATAACGTTCTGACAAGGATTTTCCCTTGCAAACCCCTGCTGTAAGGCTCTGCGGTAAATGCTCTGCACCACGATATAGACCTTTCTTACCGAGATAGGATTCAGGTGATGCTCTTTACCAAGCATTTTCAAAAACTCCGTCAGCATCGGTGTGGTGATGTCTTTGAGCTTCTTATTGCCAAGAATTGGAGCAATATGATTTCTGTACTGACTTTCATAGTTCAGAATTGTAGTCGGCTTCAATTCTTCGGGAGCGTAATTTTCAAAATACCATTCAGCTAACTCAGAAAAACGCATATTCTCGTTGAGCTGAGCATAACCCTTACAATGCCTTTCAAACTCAAAAGCATACTCCTGAGCCAGCTTTTCAGCCTTTTTCGGTGATGTACCTTCCGGCGGAACGTAGGTTGTTGATTTGACAATCTGCTTTCCGCTAATGTCACGTCCTGTGAAAACCCTTATGAGAAACTTTCCGTTTCTATTTGTAATATTTGCCATGTTTTCTCCTTTACGGACTATGGCATATCTCGCATTCTAATTGTAGCGCGCTATTCTGTTTCTGTCAAGCCCTTTTGAGATATGCCATAGTTTTTCGTTTTTTATTCTAATTCTGAACCTCTTATTTTGGTAAATTTAAACCGGGCAAAATCGTCCGACAGCCCACAGGCAGAGATAAATGCCATTGCTTTACGGAGTTTTTCACGGTCGGAGATTTGCCTTGTCTGCTCATTTAACTTCTCACGGGAGAAATAACGCTTTTCATCTTCTTTCTTTTTGTAAGCCGATAGTTCCGTAGAAGCCGAATTATACTTCTTTTTCAGTTCGTCATACCTCTGCACCGCCGTATCACGTTCAGATTTGAGTTTCTTGGTAGATTTCTCCATAGCCACATACTTTTTAGCCGTGTCATTCAGCTTGTCATAATCCTCTTTGGACAGCGTGACTTTTTTGCCGAACATGGACTCTTTGGCTTCGATACCCTCAATTTCGGCTATTTTAACTTTCTTCTTGGAGAGCTTATCGACCTCAACACGGGCTTCGTCACGTTCAGCGGTGAGCCGCTCCTTTTCGGATTCAAGCTCCCTGATCTTATCCTTATGTTCGCCGTACTCCTGCACGGTATAACTGTACCCTCTGGACTTCTTCGGTTCTGATATTTCAATACCATGAGCCGTGCAGATTTGGTGCAGGACTTCCCACTCGGATAACCGCCAACGGTTGATCGCATTTGCGCCCTTGCCATGCCCCATTTCTTCGAGAGCTTTCGCCATTGCATTTCTGGTATCAAGACCGTTGCTGAAATGTCCTATTGGGATATAGTCGATGTGCAAATGAGGAGTTGCTTCATCGAGGTGCATCACAGCATTGAACACGTGGAAATTCGGATTTCTTTCCTGAAATCCTTCCATATATTCACGCAAACATTCGACCGCTTTTTCGGCATCGGACGAGCCGACACCTGTATCGTCCTTTGTACCTATCTGCACCAAGTCCTCGTAGAAGCTCTTTTGCTTGTTCGCTCCAGTGATGACACTTGCACTCGGCGGACGGTTGAACAGGTGCTGAAAATAATCGGGAATGCAACGGTCATTTCTTTTCTGACGAGCGTTGTATCTCTCTATCGCTTTGCCGAAAAGATGATCGTAGGTTTCACCCAGACCCTGACGGATAAAAACGATGTTGTCCGCAGTTCGTGAGCTGTCAATATTTTTGGCAGAAAAAACTCTGTTGTTATGCGACAGGCTGCCTTTTCCCTGACACATTGAGATAGTCTTTGTATTCATATTCATGTCTCCTAAAATTTATATATCTGAATCCTCTGACAAGGGGATTGCTGACGCAAAGTCTGACGGACGAATTGTTCCTGAACGATAAGTGTATCGCAGGAACAAACGGCTCGGAGAGCCGGAATTACTTGCGGAGCGCCGCCAGTAACCCCAAAGCACTTTTGACAGCCTGATCGGACTATCAAAAATGCTTATGGGGCTCTGCGAGGCTTTTAACGGCTGGCGGAGCAGCCGAAATGTGGGTACGAGAATCAAAAATCCGCATTACTTTTTTAAAAATCAGCGCCGCGCTATTACTCAAAATTGAGTAATAGCTTATGCCCGATTTGGCAGTTTGAATTTTTTCAAAATGGAGCAAGTTCCCTCAAAGCTGAATAACCAACACGGACAAAAATGTCCAAGTTCATTTAGTCGTTATCAGAATGGCGTCTCAATCATATCTCACATTGCCTTTCCGTTAAAATACGCCACAAGATCATCCTTGTTGACAAGAATCTTGCCACGCTTGCCCTCACCTGTGCGGATGGACTTCACTTTGCCCTGCGCAACGAGCTGACGGACGGTATGCTCCGAAAGTCCCTGAACGACCTCAGTGCATTCCTTGATCGTGAGCATCTCCACCTTTTCAAGTGCAGGCTCTTTCCCCTTAGTTGGGATGCTGACAGCACCGCCGTCAATGCTCTCCTGAAGAGCGATAAGTTCCTCGAAAATGTTGTTAATAATTGCTTTTGTTATTTCGTTCATTATAAAACATCTCTCTTTCTAAGTTTTATATTTATGGATTTTGGGCTTTTTGTACCTTTTGCACCTCAAAAAGCCCAAAAGGTGCAAAATACAGATTCCCTCAACTGTAAATGTGGGGATTGACCACAATATCAGTTACCGTTTTGTTGTTTGTTCCCCTACTTGTGATACGGCGAAGATAATTGTCTTCTTCAAGCATATCTATCGTTTCACTAAAGTCCTGAGCGTTTTTGAACAATGTACATCTGCAAAGATGATGCAGATCGTTCTGACGTATCTGCTGAATACACTTTGAGCGTATTTTATTCAGCACCCTTTCAGCCTTGACCGTAGCAATATCCACATCACCTAAGCTGTAAGCATATATTGCCTGCTCACGGTAGTATTCCGCTATCTCGATAGCATTGCAGAACGTGTCGAGATTCACACGGATTTCAACAGGATTTTCGCCATTTAGCGCACACTTCACACAATGAATGATACCGCACAGCCTTAAAATCAAGCCGTGATACTTGCCGCCCCAATCCTTGCAGAAAGCCATATCCATGAGAAGTCGCGGTTCGATATAGTTGTTATAATACTGCACGAACTCATTGTATGCTTTGCCGTCAAAGTGCAGATACAGCTCCTTTTCATCGTGATAGGTGAACTTATCTCTAAGGAGTTTGTATATTAGCTTCTTGTAATTCTCGGCTACTTCTTCGGGAACAGGCTGAGTATCGTATCGCCGTAAGCCGATATTGCTTATGGGGAAACAGTAGACCAAACGGGCTATCAGACCGCTGCCACGGAAAGCAGAATTGTTTATCATACTCTCAAAGACATAGGGCTGACAGGCAAGGCAAATCGACATATAGGGCTTTTTAAGCACTATGCTTGCTCTTGTTGCCCTATCGCTTATGTAAGTCTCGCCGTTCCAAGATTTCAGCAGGAGGTCAAGGTTAGGCACATTGTTGCTGTAACGACCGCTAAAATTACCGAGCATTCCGGCTTCATCGGAGATCATCAGCAGAGTACCATTTTCTTCGAGCTGATTTACAAGAGATTCAGGTGTAATATCGTCAACAACGATACGTCTGAAATTACTCGGAGGGATATTGCTCAGGTCAGTCTGGAGTTTAGCGATCTCATCGGCGGTTACGCTCTCTTTCTTTTCAAGAGCTAACAGCTTTCCCTCTAAGAGCTTACGTTCTGCCTGAGCCTTAAAAATGTCCTGCTTGTTGTTCTCATTCCAATCATGGGCGAACTGTATGTAAGGTCGCTTCACCATTGAGATAACAGGAGACTTCTTGAAACTCGGCTCTGCTACAGTCAACGCATCAAGCACCAAAGGCTCAGTGTGGTCACGCTTTGCCGACATTCGATACACTCCCGAAAAACAGTAACTCACTGCCGAGAGTATTGCCGTTCCTGCCATAGCTGGATCGGTGGAGCTGGTAGTCGCTATCGCCTGCACCATATCTCTTAATATAGGCGGCAGAGCATTCACGGGGAACGGCAGGAGATTTGTCCCGTCAGGACGTAATGGTGTGGGCGTTGCCCACGGTGTAGGTTCGTTCATATATCTACGACCTTTCTGTTTTAGATTCAGCCGACTTTCGCCTGCTGTATTTCCATTGTACCACCTCAGAAATTTTAATGCGGGGATATTGCGTATATCCGCAAAACAATACGCACTAATTTTTTAAGTACGAAAATAATATTTTAGAATACGCAGTTTATTGACAATTATCGTATTGTATGCTATAATATGTAAAGATACCAAAAGTGAGGTGCGAAAATGAACACTACCACAATTTACCGTATAAACGAAACAGACCGCACGATCGACATCGCACAGTCTGTTCAAAATGATGATGAAAATGTTCACGGAGCAGTCTTGAATACGAGGACGTTCACCTTTGATGAGCTGATGAATCAGCATAAAGTGTTTCGGGAGCATACTGAGCCGTTTGATACTTTTCGGGACAGGCTTCACAGTGCCTTACGCATCGGCAGGAGCATTGAGGTCAGCACCGAGGATATGATCGCAAGGTTTATTGCCGAGTATGGGGAGAATATCTTTTTCAAGGGCTTCGTTTCTGCGGTCATTGAACTGTATAATGCCGAGCGTTATCAGCTTTTGAAGCCGAATGATGTGGTACTTGCCAAGCTGAATAAGAGCAAAATACAGACGAGTATATCCGAGCATATCAATGCGTTTTTCGATACACAACTCCCTTTGATTTGCAGTGAAGCATATTTCAGTCACACGGTTACTATTGAGCATTTTTCTCTTGTATCGGGCAGAACAGTGATCGCTGCCGATGATTACACATTCAACGTGTTTCATGAGAGCGATAACTGTTTGCTTGCTGTCCTTGCGGAGATCGGGCAGCTCGTTCATCGGTACAAGTGGACAAGATGCAAGTGCGGTTTCTGTCACAGGCTGTTTCTTGATGTGGAGGGCGAAGTCTGCTGTCATTCTGCTGAGTGCATTGAAGCACAGAAACAACAAAAGGAAGCCATTTACAAGGAGAACACCAAGGCATATTCCTATATAAAGCGTGATTATGACGCCTTCGTCCGCAGATATAAGAAAATGCTCGTTGAGGCAGGTATCGAAAAGTATCGCCCTGCGGAGTTTGACGAGTTTATGCAGGCGAAACAGGAGCGTATGGACGATATGAACAAGTTCAAAAAACGCCTGATACGGAACGGTCTGCCGACTAAGGATCTTATTGATCTAAGTGAGAAGTATAAGGCGGAGATAAAGGCTTTAGCTGATGAGTTGGTTGAGAGGTTTGGGAGGAAGGTTTGAACTTTGAATCCAATGGGTTCAAAGTTCCTAAAAACATTTTAGGGAGTTGATTATATGTTTTATATTAGCTATGATACATGGAAAGAAATATGCGATATGTATTTTTCTTTATCATATGGATCAAAAAAATCATATTTACAATGGTTCCCTCTTTTTAAGCTCTCTAAAAGCGACGAAGAGAACATCAGTGGCTTAGACTTTTATGAAAAATACATCGAAAAAGGTAGCTTTATACTGTTTGATAAGTCATCAAACGTCACAGAAAATTATATACTAAAACCGGATGGTAGTTTTAGAGATGCAACATTAGTTGATCCTGTATTATATTTGGTACTTCAATGTGTAGGTAGAGAAATAAATAAAAAATATCGTTCTTTAAGACAAAGCAGTATTTCGGTTCATTATGCTGGCAACTATGATAACAATGATTGCAGATATAAAGCAGAATATGACACCTTTTTCAAAGAGATCAATGCCTCAGCAACTGAAAATAGTTATTTTATAAAGACTGATATTCGTAATTTCTTTTCTAATATTAACGTTGATAAATTAGTTGAGCAAATTGATAAGGTATGCAACCAAACAACGGTTACAATCTCACAGACTCAATTATTAACCTACAAATCATTATTGTTATATTGCGGTAATGGGCGATTTCCACTTGTGGAAAACAGTATTTCTTCATCATACCTAGCAACTATTGTTTATTTAGATATAATTGATAAGAAATTATATGATTATCTATCTAATCATGTAGAGTGTTTTACTTCATTTCAGATGATAAGATACGTTGATGATTTATATATACTATTTAACTCGGATTGTGATTACTCCAAGATACATGAAGCCTACAACGAAATTCGGAACTATTACTCTTCGATACTTAAAGATTTTGACTTATCACTCAATACTAAAAAATGCAGTTTGAACGAAATAAGTATGATCAATGAAGAATTAAAGAAATCATTATATGACGAATTCTATAATGGCGAGAAGAGAAACATTGAAGATTTGTTTGAAGGTAAATTGTTTGATTTTTTACAAGATATATCATTCAATCTTATTTTTGATAGTATAGATGTTGATAAATATAACGCTTTGGTGAATGAACATTTTTCATCAGACGATATAGAATTCACACCTTCTGAAGTCTATAATTACTTTGTATACGAAAACTCAAATATCATTCAAACTAAAGAAATAATAGATGTGATAAAAGAAATCATTGATCAAAGCATTTCATTTATTAGCCTTGACCCTAAAAGGTTAACAGTATTAATATTGAAAACCAGAGATGAAGAAGCAATAAAAGCTCTGCTTAACCAACTGTTTTCAAGAAATCGAAATGATGTATGGAATTCATATGACACATCCATAGCAATAACATATTTGATTCAAAGGCAATTCAAGCACATAGACCTTTTACTTATTCTAAAGAATAAGTCTCCTATGTTATATGATTATTATGAAAACAACTGTCAAAAATCATTTATAGAAATATTTGAAGATCAAGAAATGATAGAATTCTGCGATGTTCTTGATATAGATCAAAAAGCACAGTTCCTGTATTTTATGTACTTATGCGAGAGACAAAAAAACAATATTATGGCAGCTTATGCATATTATAAAAACTTTTTCGATAGGATAACAGCTGATTTGGATTTCAAATATGTAAGTAAGCCTAAAAAGCCTAATTATAAAGGATTTTATAAAGAAGGAGCAATAAAAACTTTTTACCAAAATATTACTGACAGCGCTTCGATAATAAAAACTGCACATGATCTTAGAAACGCCAATCCTCTTTCGCACTCATCATCTGAATTACTTGATCATGCAAATACAACTCAAGAATTGTTGGATACAATTTCCAAATTAAGAAAAATGGTAAATGAATACATTGAGAAAGCAAATGATGAGCAACCTTAACTCTTGTAAATGCTAAACCCAATAAATATGGTATTCTTTAATTCATTGAGATACAGAATAACAACATAACGGAACTGATTGAGCTATATTAAAAGTAAATGGAGGAAATAATGGAAAACAACACTGAATGGCTTAATAATCTTGTTGATGAAAAATTCCTAAGTGATAATTTGACGTTTATTTCGTTATTTATTGCGGTATATGAGAATTTTGCAGATTATGTAGTATCTAATATCAAATCTTTCTTATGTGAAGAATCGATTGAAAATGGTGAATATGTAATAAAGAAAACTCAGATTTATCGTGATGAAATCAAAAACAGACCTGTTGATGACAAGAACAATAGAGATATCACCAAAGCATCGTTTCTATGGCTTAAAGATAATGGTGCTATTTCAGCTGATGATTACGAGTCTTTTTTGAAGATCAAAAGTATTCGCAACAAGTATGCTCATGAATTGACCAGTATTTTACTATCTGGTGTAGATGGAAAAGTAGAAATCAAAGCATTTTTTGATATGGTTTCCTTATACAAAAAAATAACAAAATGGTGGTTCATCAATGTTGAAGCGCCTATTTGGGGATATGAAATAAATGAAGATGCAGAGATTTACAATTCTGCTAATGGAGCTTTTGATTTGATTATAGATGTGCTGTATAATGGAAAATCTGAAGAATATAAAAGTATGCTAAAAGACTTTGAAAAAACAGAATCTAACATGAAAGACTTTTCTCAGCAGAAAACTGTAAATCCTTCATTATGTACGAATATGTTGATTGCCAAAATTGCATATTAAGTTCAAATAACATCGACCTCTCGTGTATGAAATTATAGCCTACTTGAAAACCGATTTAATGCCATTATATATACAAAGAATAAGGCAGGCTATTTACATAGTCTGCCTTACGTCTTATTCTGCTTTCTTTTCAGTTGCTACAGTATGATTTGCGTATGTGTTCCAATCCGGCTCATAGTTATCATCAGCCTGATTTCCCCACATATCCCAACCTTCACGATTGCCACGAGCAAATAATTCAAGTCTCGGTCCCAGCGAACACGCTTCTATCAAGCTCACAAATTCATCAGGTTTTCTACTATGCTCACGCTTCATCGTTCTTAATAGATTAACTTGTGATCTTCCCGGCTGTAAGGTTCTGTTTTTTGTGCCTTTTATGCCAAACAATAATACTTCCGTTACATTTCGGAAATAGAAACCCACGCCTCTTCCATCTGGTTCGCCGTCTTTACGCACCTTTTCCCAAATAAGATTAGTCTTATATTCAAAGCCCCAGGCTTTCATGACTTCAAGTCCTTCTGGCAAAAGTGCATTAGGCACCCAAAGATACAGATGACTTTTTTCATCAGCAATCTCAGAAACAGGCAATGCCTTTATTTCTTCCAGTGTCATTGTAGAGTATCTGCTGAGTCGTTTATGCTCAGGAGCTACTTTACCTGTTCTGTTCTGAAACTGCCAAGGCGGATCAGCATATATTGTTTTATATTTCTTTCCACCTGTAAAAGAAATAAGATCATCAATAGTTTCATCTAAAATGCTCATTATTCATAACCCTCTATGCATTTTTTCTTTATTCCGACAGCCAATATAGGGCAGCCGCCGTTTCTTCTTGAATCTAACCGATATGTAAGTTTGCCCATCCAAGTTGTAGAAGCTCCGTATTTAGCCATAATATCTATCTTCTTGAATATATCATTTAACTCCTCGGAACGTGTTACTATGATACCAACATCAATAATTCCACAATCAAAATACGTTCTCATAGCTAACAGATCACGATCAAAAGTCTGATCCTTACTGTTCCATTCAAGGTCAAAAGCCACCTTATTTTTTAGAAAATCAATGTTATGACCGTCAATATAGCCTTCTATCATTTTTTCTTCAAAAGGCTCATTAGCAAATCGACCTCTACGTTGTGCATTCTGTCTCGGATACATTTTTACAAGCAAATCACCAGTAATTCGTATCTCACGCCAACCATACGGATAAAGAACATCATCAAACTTCTTTGGTATCGGACTTTCATTTCCGCCAGCCTTCTTTAAGTCGTCAACAGAAATTACTAATTTTCTCAGACAGTCCTGTATTTCCTGCCATTCAGTAGGAAACGCATCTGACAATATTTCCAAAGCATGACCATAGTTATGGAACTCATACTTGTCCTGTAAATCCTTTGGTATAGGTAACATGATATGCACCACCTTTATTATTTCTAAAAATATTTCTACTAAACTAAAAAGCTAGAATGATTGTAACTATATAATTATAGCACATTTGGGCTTGTTTGTCAATCACAGCATTCTGTATTTTCAGACCATACGCATGAATATCAAATCACCTAAAATTAGTTTCAAAGCAGTAACATTTTAGCAACAATTCAAATTCAAGATTTATCTAAATTTTGTGGTTCTATGTTTTACAAACATTTATATCAATTGAAATAATTGATACTGTTAACGCTATATTACTGTTTTACAATAATATTGTAACTCATGCGTTTGGTCTGTCTGTATTTTTAGCTTAAATAAAGGGATTCAAGACATTTATATTACAAATAAACCATACACTCAAACACCGCTTCTCTCGCCATACTGTTGAAGCAGTTTTCAAGACCGAGCATCTTCTCGGTATCACCACTGAGAACAGCAGCTTGATAGTAGCTATCGGCCTTCTTCCAACGCTCCACCTGACGATCAATAGCTTCATCGACTTTCAGTTCGAGGTCATCAAGGTATTCAATAATCATACCCTCATTGACGAGCCTGAGAAGTCTGTCGGGATACTTGCTATCTGAATAATGAAGATGATATCTGATGTAGTCCGTATGGTAGGTCTTATGCTCCTCGGTGAGAGTATCGGGATTGAAGTGAGTGACTGTTACAGTGTTGGTGTCAAGTCTCCACAATGGTACATTCTTCTTTTTTCGAGGATCATAGGCTGTCTGTTCACTCTTGTATCTGCTCATATCGACCACCTCACTTGATAGGTTTAATCATTTCAAGGAAAAGCTGTGCACCTGCTCTGAAGCCCTTGCGGAACTCATTGCGGTTGGAAAGATTGTGCAGGTCAATGTCCGCTGACTGGTACTCATCGAGAATGTCGGTGCTGTCGGGACAGGCTTTTCTCAGTTCGGCTTCTGCCTTGACAAGTCTGTCGAGGGTTGCCTTGTATGCTCCGTCAGTATTTTCGATCTCGGTCAGGTGGAACAGGTCATAATCGTAAAGTTCATCGAGAATATTTTTACTCATAATAGATTACCTCCATTTGGTAGAGTGATAAAAATCGCATACCTTCACCACAATCATTATAGTTTTTATTCTCTGAATACCGGCGAGATTGTTAAGTCCGTCAGTTCAACTTCTGTTCAACAAAGTTGAACCAAGTTACGATAAAACTTGAAATTTGCAACAAGGGCGATTGGTCTAAGGTGCAGATTTTATCGTATTTTCGGCGTTTTCTGAAAAATACTAAAAATAAGAGAAATGATACTGTTTAGCTCAAAGAGATAAGAAATCGCTTATCTTCTTTTGCGAAAATCACGTATTGCATTTATTTTTGTCGTTTTAGATTTATCCATGATCGGGTGAAATCCGTACGGTAAATATAGCAAAATGTAAGGCATTTGCTTTTGTGGCGAATGCCTTATTTTTATATTAGAGCTGATAAAATGTGCAGCGTTCAGCTTCTTTATATTTTGCAATAACCACGGAAATCAATTTTTGATACTAATCTCTTAAAATCCGGATAGACATCTGATTTTAAGGGATTAGTATTGTATTCCAATATTATAGTGTAGGTTATTCTTTTAGTCAAGTATAAATTCGAAAAAAGCTATTGAATTTTATCTCAAAATGTGGTATCATAGATGATAAAGTATAATGGTATAATAG
>CAMWPG010000006.1 GCA_947176075.1 uncultured Ruminococcus sp.
GGAATATATTCCCAAAGAGGCAGGTATGGATTTGGCATAAAAATTTCTCCTTTTTGTGTTTAAGGCAAACAAAAACACGCTTTATCTTCGGAAAAATCAATTACAACAGTGTGCCGTAATCAGATTTACATACCCGAAGGTAAAACGTGTGTCGTTCGTCTTTATTTAATTTACAATTTATTATAGCACAAAATTTTAAATTTGTCAAGAGGTGAATTAAATAAAAATCAAGAAAAAAAGAAAAGCGACCCGCATAAAGCAGATCGCCTTTCTTATTTATATTTTGATGTAAGCAGAATTATACGCAGCCCTGAGCCTTCATAGCTTCAGCAACCTTCAGGAAGCCTGCAATATTTGCACCAGCCATGTAGTTGCCTTCCATGCCGTATTCCTTAGCTGCATCGTCACATGCCTTGAAGATGCTCTTCATGATACCATGAAGCTTAGCGTCAACTTCTTCAAATGTCCATGACAGTCTCTCGCTGTTCTGGCTCATTTCCAGACCGGATGTTGCAACGCCGCCTGCATTTGCAGCCTTTGCCGGACCATAGAGAATGCCATTTGCCAGATATGTTTCAATAGCTTCAGGTGTAGAAGGCATATTTGCACCCTCAGATACAACCTTACAGCCGTTCTTAACCAGAATCTCTGCGGATTCCTTATCAATTTCGTTCTGTGTTGCGCAAGGCAGAGCAATATCACAAGGAATTGTCCAGATACCCTTGCAGCCTTCGTGATATTCAGCCTCAGGATGAACGTTTACATATTCCTTGATTCTCTTTCTCTCAACTTCCTTGAGCTGCTTTACCAGCGGCAGATCAATACCATTCTTGTCATAGATATATCCGTTGGAATCAGACAGTGCAACAACCTTTGCACCGTACTGAGTAGCCTTTTCAGTTGCATAGATAGCAACGTTACCAGAACCGGAGATAACAACAGTCTTACCCTCAAGAGACATACCGTTAGCCTTAAGCATTTCATCTGTGAAGTAAAGCAGACCATAACCTGTAGCTTCTGTTCTTGCCAGAGAACCACCGTATGTAAGACCCTTACCAGTCAGAACGCCTGTGAACTCATTGCGCAGTCTCTTATACTGACCGAACATATAACCGATTTCACGTCCGCCTGTACCTATATCGCCGGCAGGAACGTCACAGTCAGCACCGATGTGCTTAGAAAGCTCTGTCATGAAGCTCTGGCAGAAACGCATTACTTCTCCGTCGCTCTTGCCCTTAGGATCAAAGTCAGAGCCACCTTTACCGCCGCCCATAGGCAGTGTTGTCAGGCTGTTCTTGAATACCTGCTCAAAGCCAAGGAACTTGATGATACCAAGATATACAGATGGATGAAGTCTGATACCGCCCTTGTACGGACCGATTGCAGAGTTGAACTGTACACGGAAGCCTCTGTTTACCTGTACCTTACCATTGTCGTCTACCCATGGTACACGGAACATGATCTGTCTCTCAGGCTCAACGATTCTTTCCAGAACGCCAGCTTCTACGAGGTCAGGACGCTTCTCAACTACAGGCTCCAGAGTTTCCAGAACCTCTGTTACTGCCTGAATAAATTCTGCTTCGCCGGAATTTCTCTTCTTAACTGTTTCCAGCAAATCGATCAGATACTGATTTTTTAAAGCCATTTTAAATTACTCCTTACATCAAAATTTCTGTGCTTTTTAACACTAAAAAATTATTATTTAAAATGTGCACCGAAACCAATCAACAGTAAAATGCAAAAAAGGCGCAGAAAACTGCAAAGCACACTATGATACTTTCCATAATCTGACGCCATTGTCATCACTATTCTTTTCAGTACTTTTTTATTATACACCACTTTACAGCTTTTGTCAATACTTTTTTTAAAAAAATATTTTTTATTTTTAGAACAGGTTTTTTGCATAGGAAAGCACCTGTTTCAAAGCTGATGTTTTTTCTATTCCGGCAAGTCTAAGCTTGTGGGCATATGACAGTATATCTTTAAAATTATCATCGGGCACAAGTCCTGCGCTTATAAGATCATTGCCTGTAATATAAGGTCTTGCCATGATCTCATTAAAAATTTCAAGTCTTTCAAAAAGAAAAGCCTCTGTATCTGCGCTTTTTTCAAGAGCTATACGCCCTTTATCATCAGCCTGAGCTATATATATAAGATCAAGCGGACTTGCGGCACTGTCAAACATTTTGTTTGTAGATTTTACGGATGCACCTACATTTGCAAGTACATTCGGCTTCATATGCAGTTGTGTCATATTAAGCACATAGCGGATAAGCTTCTTTTCGCCTGTAATACGGCGCAAGAATTCTCTTACTATAGGCAAACCTTTAGTTTCATGCTCATACGCATGATAAACGCCGTTCTTTTCTTCTGTACAGATGATCTTTCCAAAGTCATGTACAAGCGCAGTCATCATAAATCCATATGGATACTCACTGCGGCTGCGGTATTTTGCCGCCTCATCAAGCACCATCATCGTGTGATTCCAGACATCGCCCTCCATATGATAGCGGCTATTCTGAGGTACTCCTATAAGTCTTTCGACTTCTGGAAAACATATGCTAAGCTGATTCATTTTTCGCAGTGCTTCAAAAAACAACGAAGGCTTCTCCGCTTTTAAAAGTGCTTTCATAAGCTCTGCTTCGATACGTTCCTTTGAAAGCGTACTAAGATCTATACTCCTGCAAATCAAAAGCGTCTCATCAGCTATTTTAAACTCAAAGCGGGCAGCAAACTGTGCCGCCCTAAGAACCCTAAGAGGATCTTCCGGAAAGGTCTTACCGCTTACATGGCGTATTGTTTTGTTTTCAATATCATTTGCTCCGCCGAAATGATCCACAATCTCGCCTGTAAGAATATTTTCCATAATGGCGTTTATTGTAAAATCACGTCTGAGAGCAGCATTTTTCGTACCTATAAAAGGATCGACAATTACATCAAAGTCACGATGTCCTTTGCCGCAAAGGCGTTCTTTTCTCGGAAGTGCTATATCAAGACCGCAGCCCTTTATTTTGTATATACCAAAGCTTTCACCTACCTCCATGCGCTTTCCAAGACTGTCAAGTATCTCCTCCAGAACATCTGCTGAAACGCCATGCACCTCAATATCAATGTCCTTGTTTTCCCTTTTCATTAGCCTGTCCCGAACATAGCCGCCAACGAAATACGCTTTTCCTGATTTTTCTGCTATAAACTTTGCAAGATAAACTGCTGTTTTCATATCATCCAAGACAGGTCACACTCCTTTACTTTTCACTTTTTATCTGCTATCCATCTCCACGGCATATTCTTCCAATGTTCGCCTGCATAATCTATCCCAACACGGACATCTGTTCTGAGATCCATTTTAAGTCCATCGTCCTCTATCCACAGCTCATCATTATCTACAAAGCTCTTGCCATTAAAGCTTTTGCCTATCTGCAAATATTTTGTAAGTTTAGCAGGTCCGTTATGCACTTCACCCGCACGTATAAGAACTCCCTGCGGCTGCTCCTGCTCTCCTGTGATAACATTCATAAGCCAGTGCATCCCATAGCAAAGATACACATATATAACACCGCTTTTTCCATAAAGCAGTTCTGTCCTCGGCGTTCGTCCCTTTGATGCATGGCAGGCAAGATCTTCTTCCCCACGATACGCCTCGGTTTCCGCAATGCGCTCACTCAGTATAGTTCCATCCGTCAAACGTCTTACAACGATCTTGCCTACAAGCTCCGGTGCGACATCCAGACAATCACGATGAAAAAACTCTTCCCCCAAACGCCTGCTCATGCTTTTATCTCCCTTTTGAATTTTGAAACATCAGCAGGCGGCGTTACATATACAGTATGCTGATTTGAGAATATGACCTTGCCCGGCTTTGAACCAACAGGCTTTTTTACGAACTTTACAAGGCAGTAATCAACCGGAACCTGCGCTGAGGTCTGCGCTTTGCTGTGATAAGCCGCAAGGCTTGCCGCCTCTAATATGGTATTCATAGGAACTTCGCCGCAACCTGTGTGAATTATAACATGTGAACCCGGAATATTTTGTGTGTGCAGCCATATATCAAGTTTTTCTGAATCCTTCAATGTCAGCTTATCATTCTGTTTATTATTCCTTCCAACAGAAATAACATAACCGTCTGAGGATATATATTCTATAGGCGGCAAAGATTTAGGCGCTTTTCCCTTTAGTCTCGCCGCACGGATATATCCCTGTTCAGCAAGCTCAAGCCTGAGCTGTTCCAGATCGTTTTCAGTCTCTGCCCTCGTGAGAACATCAAGCACACTGTCAAGATATGCAAGCTCCTCTCTTCCCTGTTCTATCTGCTCTGCAAGAATTTTCTCGGCTGTACACGCTTTTTTATATGCACTGTAATATACCTGTGCATTCTGCGGAGGTGTAAGCCTGACATCAAGCTTTATTTTAACAGATGGACAGCCCTCCTCGTAAAAATCCTCCAAAACAGCTTCAGTATCGCCTTTCTTTATCCTGTAAAGATTTGATGATATAAGGTCTGCCTGACGTCTTAGGCTATCCTTTTCTCTGCAAGCATCAAGCTCCTCTGCCTGCGATGAAATTCTCCTGCTTATACGCTCAGACCTCTGCACAAGCAATCTGAAAAGATCATTCGCTCTCTGTTTCATTCGTGCTGCTCTGTCACGCTGTGCATAGAAATTATCAAGCAAAGTACACGCCGACGGCATTTCACGTGTCACCATAAGAGTTCCGTACTGATGAAGCGGCAGAAACGAAAAATCTTTAAGCTGACCTTCTCTTGTAGCAGCTATCGTAAAATGACATTGACCATCAGAAAGCATAGCCCTTGTACGTCCTATAGCAAAACAAAGTCTGTCATAATTATCCTCGCTCATTGTTTCAGTACGGCAGTCGATTCCCTTACCTGTATAAAAACTCCACTCACGTACAAGCACGGGCGAAACGCCCTCCAAAACCTCCAGAAGCATTTTAGGAAGAGCACCGCTGCGTACTTTAAGCGCAGCTCTGATCTCATTTTCAGAGCATTCAAGAAAATTCAATCTCTCATCTCTCGGCGGAAGTTTATATGGCATACCGGGCAGCACAAGTCTCTTGCTGGACATCTCTGCATCAACACGCTTTATACTGTCTACTATCTTGTCATTCTCATCAATGAGGATAAGATTAGAGTATCTGCCCATTATTTCACAGGCAAGCGTAAGTCTTACAATGTCCCCAAGCTCATTCACACAGGAAAAATCAAAATAAAGCACACGTTCCAAGCCGTCCTGTCTGATATCCAGAAGCTTTCCGCTGCCAAGACGTTTTCTCAGCAGCATACAAAACATAGGCGGCACCTTTGGATTCTCTGCCTGAATATCTGTAATATGAACTCTTGCTCTGTCCGCAGAGGCAGAGATAAGCACCTTATATCCGCCGTCCCGTGTTCTGAGCGACAGCACTACCTCATCTCTTGCCGGCTGATGAACTTTCTCCACTCTCGCACCTATAAGGCACTCCATTTCTTTTTTTACTGCATATAAAAATGCTCCGTCTAATGCCATTTATCTTACTCCTTTTTTCTGTACTTCAATATTTCAAATGAAACCTCTGTACTAAGCTCACTCAACGATTTAAGACGCATATGCTCCTGTATGCCTGTCTTGTAATAGTACGGAGTCATTGTGAAGAGATTCTGTATATCATCTGCACTTTTGAGAATGATCTCATAATCCACCTTTTCAGTTCCAAGAAACTCAAACCCAGAAAGCTTATAGTCCTGAACATTATTTTCATACGGCGCACTGTATATAGCTTTTTTTAGCCCCCAAAGATGGCGTCTTCCCGGAATTACCAAAATCATTTTGCCATTCGGCTTTAAAACACGTCTGAACTCATCACCGCAATAAGGTGCAAAAAGAGACATAAGTACATCACAGCTGTTATCTATAACAGGAATATGAAACACGCTTCCTACTGCAAACTTTGCTGTCCTACAGCTTTTTGCAGCTGCATCAGCAGCATATTTTGAAATATCAACACCGTATATCTCTGCATTTTTGTCGCTGTCAGAAAGTGATTGATATACATTTTTTGTATAATACCCTTCACCGCAGCCAGCATCAAAAAGAACACCGCCGTATGGCATAAATGTATCTACCACATTACAAAGACTGTCGCTCATAGGCTTATAAAAGTCACGGCTGAGAAAGCTGCGCCTTGCATTTATCATAAGTGCATTATCGCCCGGTAATTTTGTTTTCTTGCGGCTCACAGGCAGCAGATTTACATAACCGCTTCTTGCATAATCAAAACTGTGATTCTTTTTACATACAAGACTTTTTTCCCGTTTTAAAAGATTCTCACCGCACACAGGACAACTCCATATACTCATATATTGCCCTCTCTGAATGAATACGATACAGGGTCTCCGCTTTCATCGCAGATAATTTCAATCTCAGGAAATGCTACTTTAAGTTTCTCTGCCAGAAGCTCTGCCGCAATTTTCTCTGTATGATAATGACCGCAGTCAAACAATGATATTCCTGCATTTTTCGCTGTATACCAAAGGTCATGCTTGACATCACCGGTTATTAGAGCATCACACTGCTGCTCTATTACTCCACCAAGAAAAGAGCCTCCGCTTCCGCTGCAAAGAGCTATCCTCTTTATCAGTCTGTCTCCTGATGTATACCTTACAACTGTGCATCCTAAAGTGTCCCTGAGTATGTCAGCCATTTCATTGCTTCTAAAAGGTCTGCTGCTTTCAGCTATCCAGCCAAATTCGCTGCCGCAAAGTGAATCCTTTATTTCTCCCAGAGCAAGTCTTTCTCTCAGTATCTCATAAAGTCTTGAGTTTATGCCCTCCGCTGCAATATCAAGAGGCGTATGCACACAAAGCGCCGCTATATCAGCTTTAGCCAGATGCCACACCGGATCTGACTTACTAAGATTTTTCAACGGAGAAAATATAATCGGATGATGAGATATCATAAGCTGCGCAGACGCTTTTTTTGCGGCAAGAACCGCTTCATTTGAAATATCAAGGCATATGTATATCCTATCTGCCGGCATCTCCATATCGCCAACAAGCAATCCGCTGTTATCCCACTTTTCCTGAGTGCAAAACGGCGCTATGCGATCTATCTCATTATAAATATCTTTTACTCTTATCACTTATTTTCACTCCATGTATCCACATTTTATTTTTATCTCATGCATAAGCCTTATATAAACATCAGAAGTTTCCGGTGCTATTTTTTCTACCTGCTTTGAAAGCTTTGCAAGCTGAGAATATCTGAATCGTCCGTATGCTTTAACATCATCATAATTCCAATCAAATTTTCCTATTTCATACTCAAATTCTGAAAGCTCATGTATTTCACCATCATATTTTGCTTTTATCACCGTATAAAAAAAGCGCCCCTCACAGACAATTTTTTCGCAAAGTATATCAAAGCCATTTTTACAAAGCCATTTCCTCAGAAAAGATATCTTTGTCATAGGCTGTAAAATAATATTCACATCATTCTTTATCCAGCTGCACTTATCAAGAATATGAGCTATTGTCTCACCGCCCATACCCGCAATAACTACATCAGTAACGCCATCCGATGGTACATTCAAAAGACCATCGGACAGCACGATCTCTGATCTGTCTATAAGTCCTGTCTGGTCAAGAGTTTTTTTCGCTGCACGCAGAGGACCTTCTGCCACATCAGATGCGATCACTTTTTTACACTTACCGCTTCTCAAAAGCTCTGCTGCCAGATATGCATGGTCAGTACCCACATCGCAGGCAATGCCATCTCCTGAAACAAGCTCAGCACACATAGCAAGTCGTTTTGTAAGCACTATGTCTTTCACCTCACTAAGAACTCAGAACTTGTCTTTATAAGCGAAATGTGCGGATTTTTGAGCAGATTTTGCCGATGACAAGGCAAAAATCCGCAGCTGTACTTTGTGTACTGCAAGGATTTTTAACGCAGTCAGTGGAAAAATCTGCCGAAAAGACGTACACTTAGCTTGTGAAGACGAGTTCTCATCATAAAATAGCAAGCGGCTGCCATTTGACAACCGCCCATGCTCAAATCATATAAAGACTTATGCCTGCTTTTCAGCTACCTGCTGATTCAGCTTCTCAATAAGAGCTTCGCAGTCAACACCGTGAACCATACAAGCTTCTTCAACTGTTTCTCCTCGTGATGCCGGACAGCCCAGGCAGTGCATACCGATCTCCATAAATGTCGGTGCAGTTTCCGGCGCTATATCAAGAATATCGCCAATAATAGTATCCTTTGTAATTGTAACAGCCATTGTTTTTCCTCCCGTTTATGATTGTTTTTATGCAAGACAAGGCACAGCTCACGCCATGCCCCATCCCATTTTTCATTCTTACTCAGTTTTCATTTTAGCAAAGCACTCACTGCAATATACAGCACGATCTTCTCTCGGTTGGAACGGAACCTTTGCCTCGCCACCGCATGATGCGCATGTAGCAATAAACATTTCACGCTCTGGTTTAGAAGAAGAACCAGATGTTCCCTTCTTTGCATCACGGCAAGCCTTGCAACGCTTCGGCTCATTTACAAAGCCTTTTTCAGCGTAAAATTCTTGTTCACCGGCTGTGAAAACGAATTCCTCTCCGCAATCCTTGCATACTAAAGTCTTATCCTCGTACATAGTGACCTTTCCTTTCTGAATCTTCCTCTGGGAAAATTCCGCTGCTGCGTCATAACAACAGCTTAGTATGAGTTGTATTGGACCGGGAACGGATTCACACCGACACCGGGCGCTCTGCGCCTTGCTCTTATCATTAAGCTACCGGACCATATATAATTTCACATAAGCTTACCACGTATTTTACGACGCACTCTTTGTAGCGCATTATTAACAGATTTCACAGAGATATCCAAATTCTCTGCAATTTCTGAATAACCCATACCGCCTATAAACATCATGCATATCTGATATTCAAAAGAGGATAACTGAGCAATGATATTCCGCCACAAATCAGCCCATTCTTCACGCTGAAAAACAATTGAATCGGGCTGTGCATTCGTATCAGGCATTTCAAAAACAGGTTCGCTTATGTCTCCTACCGGAGTCGGCAGACTGCTGCTTCTTCTTAAAACAGAAAGCATTCTGTTTGTAATACAGGTTCCCGCATATGTTGAAAATCTTACGCCGTGCCGTTTATCAAAAGAAGCAACCGCAGACAACAATCCCATAAATCCCTCTTGAGCAAGGTCATCCGCTTCAACAGTGCCGCATAACATAGATGCCTTCCAACGAATAATTTTCGTGTATCTTTCAATCAAAACACACATTGCCCCGGAATCTCTCTCTGCCATAACAGCCAACTCTTCATCTGTACAATGCTCAAGCTCCAAATTTTTCAAATGCATACTCCCTATATCTGCCAATTAAAACCAGTCTGTACCTTTTAATTATATCGAAAAAATCACCCCTTGTCAATATAATTCCACAAAAAACAAAATCTATCCGAGAAAAATAGCAATTCAGACAGTTTTTGTATTATAAAATTTGTAATAATGCACATCTAACAGCAAGAAGTACGCAGCTGCCAAGCTGCGTACTTCTATAATTTTATCTTTCGTCAAGTATCTTGAAAATCGTATCCCACTCTTCCTCATTAAGAAGAGGCTCTTTAGAAACTGCTTTTTCACTCGGAGCAGCAGTCTTAGGAGCATTCACCTTTACCTCTGGAGCCTTTGGCGGTGGAGCTACAGGCTCTTCTTTTACTTCTTCACGATAATTATTATTTTTATCTAAAGGCTCGTCGGTATCTCCAAAGCCTGTAGCAATAACTGTAATAGTCATCTCATCGTGCATGTCTTCCTTGAATGCTGTACCAAAAATCGATTCAACATTTTCAGCAGCCTTTTCTGTAATAAGCTTAGTAGCTGCATCTACATCAGAGGACAGAACATCCTCACTCATAGTAATATTGATAAGCAAACGCTTAGCTCCTGCAATGGATGTTTCAAGCAATGGACTTGCAATAACCTCTGCCGCAGCAGCCTTTGCCTTATCCTTACCGGAACCATGACCGATCGCCATATGAGCATAGCCAGCACCACGCATAATAGTAGTGATATCTGCAAAATCAAGATTGATATATCCCTCTTCAACAATAAGATCGGAAATGCTGCGAACGCCCTTTTCAAGGATCTCATCTGCACGAGCAAAGGATTCACGCATAGTGAGCGGCTTATCATCACCATCAAGAAGCTTCTCATTAGGAATAACTATAAGAGAATCTACATACTTTCTCAGCTCCTCTATTCCCTTTTCTGCCTGTATCATCTTCTGCTCACGCTCAAATGCAAACGGCTTTGTAACAACTGCCACAGTCAAAATGCCTGCATCCTTGGCAATACGTGCTACAACAGGAGCAGCACCTGTACCAGTACCACCGCCCATACCGGCAGTAATAAACACCATATCAGCACCTCTCAGTGCAGACTCTATCTCCTCAGCATTTTCCTCAGCACTGCTTGCTCCTACAGCAGGCTTATTACCTGCGCCTCTGCCTCTTGTGAGCTTCGCACCTATCTGAATTCTTGTGCTTGCTTTAGAATTATTCAAAGCCTTGGCATCTGTATTTACTGCAATATACTCAATATTCTGAACACCAGACTGAACCATACAATTCAAAGCATTACCGCCGGCACCGCCAACACCTACTACTTTAATACAAACATCCGGTTCAAAGGCATCTTCATAAATGAAATCAGTCATTATTTTGCTTCCTCCTAATTTTTTGCATATATACAGCCGATACACATTTATCTACCCGTGCATCATGCTCTCTTACGCTTAACATATAAATACACGTTTTATTTTAACATACTTCCGATCATATTTCAAGTGATTTTCAAAATTTTTTTCTTTTTTATGCAGAATTTCTTATAATCAGTCATTATTCGCTGCTATAGTAGTAACAGTTGTGGTTTCTGTAACATTATTTCCGCTTTCTGGATCTGCTGTCGTAACAACAATACTTGCTGAACTGATCTGATTTGCAAGCTCAACAGCAGCCTTTTCTCTGAAAGAACACTGATTGTTGCCTACCATTGTAAGATATCCCTTTTTCCCCTCGCCTAATCTGCCTATTACTGCCTCGGCAAGTGTGATCTTATAAGGTATCTCATTCCAGTTGCCAAGTGAAAATTCTATCCTATCATCAAATACAACAACTATATTATACTTGTCCGACATATCTATGGATGTAATAGGATAGCTGCGTTCATCATTCATTACATGCGTAAATGTCTCAAAAATTATATTTTTTGTTTCATCAGATGAAGATGTGTGAAGTCCCGGAACAAGAACTATAGGATTGAATCCATAGATTACCGGAAGATCTTTGCCTGCCTCTGTACTATTGGTGATAATCTTTCCGCTCTCGCTTGTTATAAGAATACCATTATCAAAATAAATATTATAAGACTCACGGCAAGCCTTTACATCTATCACTACCGAATCGGGATATTTTTTGGAAACTGTTGCCGACTCAACATAGACCATATCAGATTCAATAATATCCTCAAGTTTTTTCACATTCATTCTCAAAAGATTGTCCCCTTTGCTTATACCGCTTACTTTTGCTATTTCTTCAGCAGAATACTGCGGCGCTGTGCCAGTGACATTTATTGATGACACATTAAAAAAAAGCGTCATTGAAAGTGATATTCCAAGACAGGCAGTAAGCAGCAGAACCGTAAAAATATATATAGGCATAAGCCTCCTGCGCCTTCGCATTCTCTTGGCATTTTGATAACCTGTGCGAATCGTCGTCTTTTCAACATCATGCATTGCCATGTCCATACTCCTTATCATTTTTAAAAGCACATTCGCAAACACCACAACTCCTGCGAATGTGTTTTTTATAGTAAACGTCAAAAATGATTTGACGTTTACTATAATAAAATATTTAAATGCCTCGCACATTCGCACACTTGCGCTTACTACGTACGTATCGGCAAATAGTAAACGCCAAATAAATTTGTCGTTTACTATATTATTATCTTACTGAGAAATGCGCCGTATATCCGCCCCTACATCTTTCAGTATTTTTTCTATCGCTTCATACCCACGATCAATATGATAAACCTGCCTTACCTCTGTAATTCCATCTGCTGCCAGTCCTGCAAGAACAAGCGCCGCTCCGCTGCGAAGATCTGTTGCTGCAACATGAGCACCGCAAAGCTTTTTAACACCGCTTACCACCGCTGTTCTTCCAGAAACACATATCTCCGCCCCCATCTGAACAAGAGCGTCAACGTGGCGATACCGGCACTCGAAAATATTCTCTTCAAAAACGGTGACACCTTCAGCTACTGTCATAACAGCCATTATCACTGCCTGCACATCAGTAGGAAACCCCGGATGCGGCATAGTTCTGAGCCTTGACACAGCTTTTAGTCTTTTTGGGGCTCGAAGATATATTGCATCTCCGGCTCTGTCTATTCGGCATCCTGACTGCTCAAGCACCGGAAGCACGTTATCCATACATGAATTTTTAACACCAAGAAGTTTCAGTGTGCCGCCTGTTATAGCACCGGCAGACAGATAAGTTATCCCAGCTATACGATCCGGCATTATTCTATAATTGCAGCCTTTGAGTTCTTTTACACCTTTAATACGTATTGTACTTTCGCCGTCACCTTTTATAAGTGCTCCGCATTTCCTGAGAAATCTTGCTAAGTCACATATCTCAGGCTCTCTTGCTGCATTGCTGATAACAGTCTCTCCCTTTGCAAGCACAGCAGCAAGCATGATGTTTTCAGTTGCTCCTACTGAAGGAAATTTCAAATGAATATTGCAGCCGCAAAGTCCATTGGGAGCTTTGCATTCCAATCTGCCGTCATAGCGCTCTATCTGTGCGCCCATACGGCTAAGTGCATCAAGATGAAGGTCTATAGGTCTTGGTCCAAGCTCACAGCCACCGGGATAGTAAACCTGACATGAACCCATTCTGCCAAGCAGCGCACCGAGAAAAACAATAGACGAGCGCATTTCCTGCATAAGCGTTTCTGGTATTTCACTGGTATCAGGAGCGTCCGCACAAACAACAACCGTATGTTCATTCATACTGCATCGGCACCCTGTATGAGTGAGTATCCGGCAGGCTGAGAAAACATCTGTAAGTCTCGGGCAATTTTCCAAAGCAGTTTCACCTTTACACAAAATGGTCGCCGCTAATAACGGCAATGCACTGTTTTTTGCTCCCCAAAGCGGGATTTCTCCTTCAAGTGCAGTGCCGCCTTTTATAACAAGCTTCTGCATCTGCATCACCCCTTGTTTTTCCCATGCTATGCAGATGCTCTGTATTTTGTGATTATTCTTCGATCTGAACTTGTTCTGTTTCTTCCGTACTTTCCTGCTTAGTATCGTTTTCTTTGTCAGGCAAAAGCTTAGGCATACATGACATGACGCTGTCCTTAGCCTTTATAACCGCACTTTTAAATGTCAGCTTTTCTTTTTCCTTTTCAGAGTCAGCCGGAGCATTTTTCCTTTTATTGCGCTCAATGCTCAGATCATAAAGATTTTTTATAACCTCCCAGATTCTTTCCGGCGTATCATTTATTTGCAGTGAAGCCGCCTTTTCCGACATGGAAACAAGTCTATTCGGCTCATCATAGAGTTTCTTTACATGGCGAAGCATTCCCTCTATGCTAACATTTTTCTGTTCGATTACAATAGCGGCTCCGGCTCTTCCTAAAACATTTGCATTATGATACTGATGATTTCCTGCGACTATCGGAGACGGTATCAGTATAGATGCCTTTCCTGCCGCTTCAAGCTCCGCAAGAGTGCTTGCACCTGCACGGCATATAACAAGATCCGCTGCTGCAAGACAAGTATCCATATCGTTTATGTATTCTGTAATTCTCAGTCGCTTACTTTTCATCGGTATTCCGGCAGCTGCCATCGCCTGAGGGAATGTATTTCTTCCCATTCCTCCATAACCATGAATATGATTTATTTTTAAGCCCTTATGGACTGTCCATGGAATCATGTTTTCCATGACCTCGTTTATGCAGCCTGCTCCAAGGCTTCCTCCAAAAGAAAGTATACACATACTGTCATCAAAGCCAAGCTCTCTTCTTGCTTCTGCTTTTGATTTACGGGCTATAATACCCGTGCGCACAGGAAGTCCTGTAACTGTATATGGACAATCAAAATCCATATGTTCAAGCGCATCCTTTACCGTCAGCATGACATGATCTACCTTTTGTGAAAGCATCTTATTAGTTATACCGGGAAATGCATTCTGTTCATGAACAGCACATGGGATACCCATTTTTGCTGCCATTCGAATAACAGGTCCAGCAACATAACCGCCTGTACCTATGGCAATATCAGGTTTGAAATCCTCTACTATCTGCTTGGCACGTTTTCCGGACTTTGCCAGAAAATATACTGCCTTTGCATTTCGCTTTATATTTTCAAGAGAAATTTTTCTTTGAAAACCCGCAACTTCAATAGTTGCAAGATGATAGCCCGATTGCGGAACAAGTCTTGCTTCCATACCCTCCGGTGTGCCTGCAAAAAGAAACTCCGCATCCGGATCATGTGCTTGAATGATCGAAGCGATAGAAAGGGCTGGATTTATATGTCCTCCTGTTCCGCCGCCTGCTAATAATACTCTCATCATATCCTCCTATCCGCTTATTCCTGCGGCTGTACTCCGGCAGCTGCTTTCTTGCGCCGTCCTGATATATTATATGCCGAAGATTTATACCTTGCACGGGATATATTCATTACAACTCCCATTTCGGCAAGCTGTAAAATAAGTGCAGTACCGCCATAACTGAAAAACGGCAAACTGATACCTGTATTAGGAACGAGATTGCTTACAACAGCAATATTAAGAAATGCCTGTAGTCCTATATGCATTGTAAATCCTACTGTAAGCAGCATACCGAATTTATCTGGTGCCTGTGTCGCTATACGGAATCCTCTGAACACAAGAAGTGCAAACAGAAGTACAACTGTAAGCGCTCCTACAAATCCAAGCTCTTCACAAACAATAGAAAATACAAAGTCATTTTTAGTCTCCGGAAGATACAGAAACTTCTGTCTTGATTCGCCAAGTCCAAGTCCAAAAAGGCCTCCTGAGCCTATAGCTATAAGCGACTGACAGGTCTGCCATGTACCGCCCTGGCTATCTGCAAACGGGTCAAGCCATGATTGAAGTCTTACCTGAATATAGTCATAACCTTCATAAATAGACAAGAATGCCACGATCGCAAGAACAGCAGCTATTCCGGCTACAATGAGGATCAAGAAGTGACGCGGTCTTGCTCCGCCTACCCATATAAGCGTCATTCCTATAAGGCCAATAAGGATCGTACAAGAAAGATGAGGCTCAAGCATGAGCAGACCGGCAACTATTCCCAAAGCTACAAGATACGGCAAAATGCCTGTTCGAAATTTATTCATCTGACCATAATTCATTTCAATAAGATATGCAAAGAATATAACCAGACCAATCTTCATAAGCTCAGACGGCTGAAAATTGAAGCTTCCTATAACAAGCCATCTCTGCGCACCGCCAGCACTTGTACCTACAATAAGCACCAGAATAAGCAGCACAACAGGCACAACATAACTGCCTATAGCAATAATCGGATTGCGATATATTCGATAATCAACAATTGAAAGTATATACATAAGACCCAGACCTATCGCTCCGGTTTTTATTTGCTCCTCCGCATAATATGTTCCCTCATTGCCCTCAGCGATCGCCCATGCATAGCTGGCGGAGAACATCATAATAATACCCATAACAAGAAGCGCCAGAACTGTCAGGAAAAATGGTACATCTACCTCTCCGTAGCGCACCCCTTTCTGTACAAATGGAAAGCGCAGACTAAGACGCTCTTTCTTTTTTCTTGTGGCTTCAGCCATACAGAACCTCCTTAAATTTCAGCTTTAAAAAGCATCAGTAAAACTCCGCCGATTCCAACTATCAAGCTGAATAATGAAAATGTAATTACAATTTTATATTCACCGAAACCGCTCATCTCAAAATGATGATGAATAGGAGTCATCTTAAAGATCCTTCTACCCTCTCCGTATTTTTTCTTTGTGTATTTGAAGTAAAATACCTGCACAACAACAGACAGAGCTTCGATTATATAAACAAGTGCTAAAAGCACAAGTATAAGATGCTGATGAGTTACAAGACCTGCCGCAGTTACAGCTGCACCTAAAAACATGGAACCCGTATCTCCCATAAAGCATTTTGCCGGATGAAAATTCCACATAAGAAATCCCAGACATCCGCCTGCTACAGAAATAGTAAAAAGAGTCATTTCAGCATTTGCAAGCAATACAAATATGATGGTATAAAGCAGCATATTCACCATAGTAACAGTTCCGCAAAGACCATCAATACCATCTGTAAGATTAACTGCATTTGTAAGATACAGAATAACTAAAACCATCAAAGGATAATAAAATAAACCAATATCGAAGTTTACAAACCCAAGATCTATTTTAGTATTTGTATCACCAAGATAACGCATAACCAGAAGCCATGCTATAGATATAAAAATCTGAATGACGATCTTCTGCATAGGAGAAAGTCCATCATTATTTTTACGTGCCACCTTTGTGTAATCATCAATAAAGCCCATAACGCCAAAAAGCACACAAAATATAATGCAGCTTAAAAGCCTGAGCGCAGCATTTGAAGCGGCAACAGATTCTTCACCAAGAGTTGTAACTGCCGTCATGCGGTACACTGCATATCCTGCCGCAGCGGCGATTACTGTAGAAAAAATAAACATTATACCGCCCATAGTAGGCGTTCCCTGCTTTCCCTCATGCCATTTAGGTCCGAACTCAACTTTTATAGGCTGACCAAATTTCAGCTTATGGAGAAATGGTATGAGAATCTTTCCTCCAATAGCTGCAATGACAAATGAAAGAAGTCCTGCAATAAGCTCAATCCAGAACGGCATTCTGCTCATCCTCCTGTCTGAATATTTCCTTGATGCAATCCTCAAGGTGCATACCTCGGCTTGCCTTGAAAAGTATCAGATCTCCCGGTCTGAGATATGCACGGATAGCACTGCAAAGCTCGGTCTTATCCTCAGTATGGAACACGGAAGCACCGCCGTCAGCCGCTGCCTTTGCAATATATTTCGCCTGCTCGCCATAGCAGAATATCTGATCTGCACCGCTTATAAGCGTCATATTGCCAACTATTTCATGCAGCTTTCTTGAAAGATCTCCAAGCTCCAGCATATCACCCAGAACAGCCGCCTTTCTTCCTGATGATTTCATATCCTTCAGAACATGAAGCGCCGCTTTCATAGAATCCGGACTTGCATTATAGCAGTCCACAATAAGAGTATATGTTCCATACTGCTCTATATTCTGTCTGAAACCAACTGTTTTATATTTTCTCAGTGCCTCAGCTATTTTTTCAGGCTCAATCTTTGCAAGACGTCCTACACAGTATGCGCCAAGTGCATTGAGTACATTGTGAAGTCCGACGCATGGAAGCACAACATGACAAGCTTCCTTACCTTTATCAATTATTGTAAACCATGTGCGGCTGTCCTCTGCTGTGATATCTATTGCACGTACATCTGCATTTTCATTTTCGATTCCATATGTATAAACAGGACGATCCAGCGTGTTTTTTAGCGGCTCAAGGAATGTGTCATCACCGCTTACTACAAGAGGAGCGTCCTCTGCCATACCATCAAGTATTTCGAGCTTTGCTTTTAATATACCTTCCTGAGATTTAAGATTCTCAATGTGGGAAAATCCTATATTGGTAATAACACCTATCGTAGGCTGAGTCGTGCAGCTAAGACGATGAATTTCACCAAAATCGGACATTCCCATCTCTATAACTGCAGCTTCATGATGCGAGCCAAGCTCAAGAAGAGTCTTTGGGAGACCTATTTCATTGTTAAGATTTCCCTGTGTTTTAAGAGTATCAAACGCTTCCGAAAGAACCAGTGCTATCATTTCTTTAGATGTAGTCTTTCCCACACTTCCTGTAACGCCTACCAAAATCGGTGAAAATTTGCTTCTGTAATATGCAGCTATTCTAAGAAGCGCACGGCGTGTATCAGGAACTACCAGACAAGGACAATCCTCGATCTCATATTCAGTAACAACAGCTGCTGCGCCGCTTTCAACAGCACGTTTGGCAAATGTATGCCCATCAAAATGCGTACCTTTAAGCGCAAGAAAAAGGCATCCGTCGGGCAAATTTCTTGTGTCAGTACATATATCCGTTATTTCGGCTTCTATCGGAGCAGTCGTTCCAAGAGCGGCTGCGATTTCTGTAAGATTCAATTTTTCCATCTTCTATGTTTCCCCTAACTACATTATTTGCATTCAAGCAGCGGCAGACATTCCTTTACTATTTCACGTTCGTCCATGTGAATGTGCATTCCGCCTGCAAGTATCTGATAGTCCTCATGACCTTTTCCGGCAAGAACAAGAACATCTCCTGCCTTTGCAAGCTGCATACCTTTGAGAATGGCTGCCTTTCTATCGATCACAACTTCATAAGGAACTTTGCTGCCGTCAAGTCCTGTAAGGATCTCGGCAATGATAGCTTCCGGATCTTCATCTCTCGGATTATCAGAAGTAACTATAAGCAGATCTGCGTATTTTGCAGCTGCTGATGCCATTTTAGGTCTTTTGGTTCGGTCACGGTTGCCGCCGCAGCCAAACAAACACATAAGCCTGCCTGTCGTATATTCCTTTACACTTGAAAGAATATTTTCAAGTGCATCCGGCGTATGGGCATAATCACATATCACTGTAAAATCCTTACCTGTAGGAATAACCTCACAGCGTCCTCTTACACCGGGATACTTTTCCAATACTTCCATCATTTTTTCTATGCCTATGCCGGCTTTCATACCCACAGCAACAGCAGCAGTAACATTTGCCACATTAAACATACCGATCATAACCAAATTGAGCTGATATGACTTTTCACCACAGCAAAGCCAAAAGCTTGTGCCTCCGGCACGAAGTTTTATTGCATCAGCATAAAAGTCGCCTCTTCCGCAGCATCTGTATGAAGATTTTTCGCAGTCTATTTCAGAAAAAAGACGTTTTCCGTACTCATCATCAGTATTTATTACAGCATAATCGCACCTATCAAAAAGCATTCGCTTTGCCTGGTAGTAATTTTCCATGCTGCCATGATAATCAAGATGATCCTGAGTAAGATTTGTAAAAACAGCTGTTTCAAAATGCGTAGGTCCTATTCTATACTGTGCAAGCCCAAATGATGAAACTTCCATTACAACATAATCGCACCCCTCATTTGCCATTTCATCATAAAGCTTCATGAGATCGTAGACCATGGGCGTTGTGTTGTCCGTATGAATTATACGCTCGCCGATTTCATTCTGTATAGTGCCTATAAGCCCTACCTTGTGACCACTCTCAGTAAGCAGTTTTTTGATCACATTTGTAATAGTAGTTTTTCCATTTGTACCTGTTACACCTATAAAACGAAGTTTCTTTTCAGGATGCCCGAACCATGCAGCACACAGATCACCATAAAATGAACGTGAATTCTCTACAATGATCTGTTTGTCACCAAGTCCCAGATCTCTTTCTGCAACAACAGCGGCTGCGCCTTTTTCAATCATATCTGCCGCAGCGTTGTGTCCGTCAAAGCTTCCGCCCTTTACACATACAAAAAGAAATCCTTCCTTCACTTTGCGTGAATCATCCGTAAGTCCTTTGATTTCTACATTTTCAAGCTTTGTCTGTACCTTTCCATCAAGCAATTCATATAACTGCATGGTAGTGCCACCTTTCATACGCTGTATCCGATCGTATTATTTCACCGCAGTATTCATATATACTGCTCCTTATTTTTCCATATAATCAACCGGTCTGATCATTTATAGCCATTGTAAGCGTAACTACTGTACCCTTTTCAATACGAGTACCTTCCTGTTCAGACTGGAACTGCACTCTTGCATCGGGATTTTCAGCAGACGCACCGATAGTGACAATATTAAGACCGGCATCTCTGAGAGCGATCTCAGCTTCTGCCGCTGTCATTTCAAGAAGATTCGGAACATCCACATACTGCGGATCCGCTTCACTATCAGTATAAAGCAGCACAAGACCGCCCTTAGCCATACTGAAGCCTGTTGCAGGACACTGACGTATGATAGATGTGCCTGTTCCAATAACCTCATATTCAAGTCCAAGTTCTTTAAGCTCTGACTTTGCTTCCTCAACAGTAATATTCTGAACCATAGGTACATTAACATTATTAGATTCAATACTGTTGCTTGTTTCAGGATAAAAGCCGAGATACGGCAAAACATCAGCCATAACATTTCTTGCATAAGGAGCAGCAACTCCACCACCATAATAATTTATGCTTGTATCCGGCTCATCTGCCATTATAAGCAAAATAACCTCTGGATCATTCACAGGCGCAAAGCAGCAATAAGAAGCAACATACTGCATTTTTTCCTCATTTGCTCCGTTATATTCATCAAGCTTTTCTGATGTACCGGATTTACCGCCGATCCTGTAACCGTCAATATGCGCATTTGTACCATTATTATTTTCAACAACTGCTTCAAGCTGAAGTCGCATCGTTTCCGATGTTTCTGCTGATACAACCTGACGTCTTATATTAGTTTTATTTTTAATAACAAGATTGCCGTCCTCATCCTCAATTCTGTCCATAACATGAGGCGTAATAAGATAACCGCCGTTTATTGCAGCAGCATAGCCAGTTATCATTTGAATAGGAGTGATCTTATTAACCTGACCAAATGATGATGACGCAAGATCGACATTGCTCATATCAGCGTCTACACATATACTGTTTGATTCGCCCGGCAGGTCTATTCCAGTTATTGATGAAAGCCCAAAGCCCTCAAAATACTGAAAAAATCTCTCCGGACCTAATCTTAGACCTATCTGCATAAATGCAGGGTTGCATGAATTTGTAAGAGCCCTTGTATATGTCTGAGTATTGTGACCATTTCTATTAGAACAGCGTATCTTTTGACCGCTAACCACAAATGAACCATCGCAATTAAACATATCAGATTTAATATCAATAAGCTTTTCTTCAAAAGCAGAGACACTTGTTATTACCTTAAATACAGAACCAGGATAATAGATCTCTGATACCGCCTTATTTTTCCACTGAAGCTCTCGTGCAGTTGTGTAGGCTTCTGTATATTCCTGACCGGATAAAAGCGCAAGCTTCTGCGCAGTTGCCTTATCATAGATCTCAGAAGGATTATTAAGATCAAATGAAGGATAGGTAGCCATTGCATAAATTGCACCAGTTTTTGGATTCATAATAATGCCGCTTGCTCTTTTTTTGACATTAAACTCCTTAACCATCTCTCCAAGAGCCTTTTCGAGATAGTACTGAATAGTGGTATCAATAGTCAAATAGATAGAATCTCCGTTTTCCGCATTATATGTAGTCGAATAACGATAAGGCATCTCCTCACCATTAGCAGCTTGTGCGGAAACTACTCTTCCATCGACACCTGCAAGATAAGAATCATACTGGTATTCAAGTCCATATTGACCTGCACCATCACCATTTGTAAAGCCAATAACGCTTGCTGCAAGCTCATCCTGCGGATAGTAACGCTTTGTAGTTGGCTGAGAGGCAAATGATATAAGGTTCATTTCGCTGAAATATGCCATTATCTCATCCACAATACTTTTTTCAACCTGTGTTTTTAAAAGGTAATATCTTCCATCCAGTTCATATGCTTCATAAATTTCTTCTGCTTTTATACCAAGCTTATTAGAAAGATAATTTGCAATTGAATTTTTAAGATTTTCAACATTTATCAGATTTGCAGCAGTTTCTCCTTTTTTCTGAGCATTTGCACGTTTAGCCTCATTTGAATCCTCAATTTCTTCCATTTCCTCTCTAAAAAGAGTCGGATCAATATACACATTATAAACAGTTGCACTCCATGCAAGCGGTGTGCCTGTTGCATCATAGATCGCACCGCGCTGCGCACTAAGCGTAATTTTATCAAAATGGTAATTATTAGCAAGTTTTTCATATTTTCCATGCTCAAGGATGGAAACCTTAAAAAGATTTATTATTACAGCACAACAAATTACTGCCATAATTAAAATTACACCTATATTCAAATGTGATTTCATTTTTGCTGTAGGCGCAACACTCCTCACAGCTCCTATTTTAACTGCATCTTTTTCTGTATTTGGCACAGTAGCACTCCTTTCTAATTGCGAACTTGAACATAACATTTATATAAATAGAATAAGGCGGGAATCCTTTAAAATACCCCGCCCTTGTAACAAAGTCAACAGCCTACGCACAGGCGTTGTATACTATTTGAACTGCCATTTAGACAGGAATTCTCATTAAACAGGAAACGGTTCCTTTCCTGCTTAATTTTTTGCGGAATAGATCCGTAAGCATTCCATCTGTCCGATGGTAATGCTGTAATACGGATCATCTTCCATTTTTTCGACACCCGATCTTGTATCTCTTTCTTTGTATATATACTAACGGCAGCTTTTTCTTTATTTTAATTTGTGCTGCCGGTAGCATCAAAATATTATATGCACAAAAGCATCTGCCTTGTACATCATATGCCGACTATCCTCTAAGATATTCTATCAAATCTATAAACCATCGTTTTATCTTGACGAATACATTCTGTTCCGGCTCTTCTACAATTACTTCATCTTCAGTCTGTATCTGTATATACTGAAGCTGAGATTGTGACATCTTTTTTAATCCAAGCTTTTCTTCTGCATATTGCTTAATATTTCTTATCGAAGCCTGACCCTCAAGCTCAGTCTGCATACGAACATTTTCGCTTTTAAGTTCATTAAGCTGAGTGCTGGCTGATGAAATATCCGAATATACTTCATTAAGCTGAACATAACTATTTATTACAAAAAAGAATAATATCAATGCAAGCGCACTAACAATAAGTATTTTTAAAGCCTGTCCTCTTTTCTGAGGTGCAATGTAAAATATTTTTCTTTTAACGTCTGTATTTTTCCCTTTATCTGTCGATTTCTTCTCTGCTGCGGCTGTCTGCTGCGCCGTATCAGTAATTATTTCTTCACGCTGCTCAGCCATAATACAGATTATCTCCTCTCTATCACCCTTAGCTTAGCGCTGCGGCTGCGAATATTCAAAGCAAGCTCTGAGTCACTGGCTGTCAGTGGTTTTTTATTCACAAGCCTGCCCTCCGGTTCTCTGCCGCATATACACTGAGGAAAATCAGGCGGACATATACACCCTTGACACCATTTTGCAAACTGTTTTTTTACAATACGATCCTCCAGAGAATGGAAAGTTATTACTGCCAATCTACCGCCGGATCTTAAACTGCCAAAAGCCGCTTCAAGTCCTCTTTCCAGATGCTCAAATTCACCGTTTGCAGCAATTCTTATAGCCTGAAAAGTCTTTTTGCACGGATTCTTTTCCCTGCGTACTTTCTGCGGAACACTACTTTTCACAAGCTCTGCAAGCTGCAATGTCGTTTTTATGGGCGCTTCCATGCGTGCCTCTGCAATTTTTTTTGCAATGCTTCTGGCGAATTTTTCCTCGCCGTATTCAAACAATATTTTAGCTATAGAAGCTTCTGACCATGTATTAACAATATCCTCAGCACTGAGACCTGTCTGACTCATTCGCATATCAAGAGGCGCATCTGTATGATATGAAAAGCCTCTCTCAACAGTATCTAACTGATGTGATGAAACACCTAAATCCATAAGAACACCGTCAACAGCAGATATTCCAAGCTTATCAAGCACTTTTTGCATTTCATCATAATTACAGTGGAAAACCTTTGTTGGAAATCCGAGCAGTCTTTCGCTTGCTGCCGAAACAGCATCTGGATCACGGTCAAGACCTATCAAAAGTCCCTTATCAGAAAGCTGTTTTGCTATTTCCCTTGAATGTCCTGCGCCGCCAACAGTTCCATCGATATAAATACCATCTGGCTTTATATCAAGCCCTGAAAGAACTTCATTCAGCAGAACCGGTATATGCACAAACTCCATAATGCCACCACCTTAAAAACCAAGTTCAGACATTGTCTCAAGGAGATCGTCCATATCAATAGACGAATTCATTTCATCCCAGCGGACTTTATCCCATATCTCAGCCTTGTCATTAGCACCGATCACTACAATATCTTTTTCAAGACCGGCAAAAGCACGCAAATCCTGCGGCAGAAGAATACGTCCCTGCTTATCAGGCGTAACCTCGCAAGCACCGGAAAACAGCCATCGCTTTATCTTACCAGACTTTGAAGCAGGCAATGCTGCGATCTTCTCAGATAGCTTGATCCACTCATCCTGTGAATAAACAGTAAGACATGGCGAATCTATGCTTTTAGTTATATAAAAAGATACTCCCATAAGTTCACGGAGCTTTGTCGGGAAGTTTACACGGCCCTTAGCATCAATATTGTGGTAATATGTACCCATCAATGATGTCACTGAACTCTCCGCCTTTCTTATGGTATAAGGTAAGAGCACTCCACCTTTAACCCACTTTAAGGCACATAGAGCCACTTTTAACCACTGTATATTTATTATACCCTATCTCAACAAAAAATGCAATAAGCCATAAAAGAAATCCAGATAAAAAAACGCAGAACATTTTACCACAAATTTGTGCATTTTTAACAACAATATCGAATCCAATAAAAATGGTGAAGTAAGATAATCTTACTTCCCCATTTATTATTAAATGAACAAATTATTCCTTAATTGCAGTTACAACGCCTGAACCTACAGTGCGGCCACCCTCACGGATAGCGAAACGCAGACCTTCTTCGATAGCGATCGGAGAGATCAGCTCAACGTCCATAGCAACGTTATCGCCAGGTGTACACATTTCTGTGCCTTCCGGAAGAGTGATGATACCTGTAACATCAGTTGTTCTGAAATAGAACTGCGGTCTGTAGTTGTTGAAGAAAGGAGTATGACGGCCGCCTTCTTCCTTCTTCAGAACGTAAACCTGACCAGTAAACTTTGTATGCGGGTGAATTGAACCCGGCTTACAGAGAACCTGACCACGCTCTACGTTGTCACGAGTGATACCACGGAGCAGAGCACCGATGTTATCGCCAGCTTCAGCAAAGTCAAGAGTCTTACGGAACATTTCGATACCTGTTACAACTGTGGAAAGCTTTTCTTCAGACAGACCAACGATTTCAACAGTCTCATTAACATTCAGTCTACCTCTCTCAACACGACCTGTAACAACAGTACCACGACCAGAGATAGTCATTGTATCCTCAACAGGCATCAGGAACGGCTTAGCGTCGTCTCTCTCAGGAGTTGGGATATATTCATCAACGTTCTTCATCAGTTCGATGATAGGTGCATATGCAGGATCATTCAGATCATCTGGAGCATCCAGAGCTGCACGAGCAGAACCTGTGATAACCGGAATGTCATCGCCAGGGAACTCATATTCGCTCAGTGTATCACGGATATCCATTTCAACCAGTTCCAGCAACTCTTCGTCATCAACGAGGTCAGCCTTGTTCATGAATACAACGATTGCCGGTACGCCTACCTGACGAGCAAGCAGGATGTGCTCCTTAGTCTGAGCCATAGGACCGTCAGAAGCAGCAACTACAAGGATAGCGCCGTCCATCTGAGCAGCACCTGTGATCATGTTCTTAACATAGTCAGCATGTCCAGGGCAGTCAACGTGAGCATAGTGACGAGCATCTGTCTCATACTCAACGTGTGCAGTATTGATTGTAATACCACGCTCTCTTTCTTCCGGAGCCTTATCGATCATATCGTAAGCCTCATACTGAGCCTGACCCTTAAGAGCCAGTGTCTTAGTAATTGCAGCAGTCAGAGTTGTCTTACCGTGGTCAACGTGACCAATGGTACCAATGTTTACATGGGGTTTAGTTCTTTCAAATTTAGCCTTAGCCATTGGAATATTCCTCCTATATTTTATAGTCTAAATTACCGTGCATCTATGCAGACTACACGTATTATTGATATTGTACCATATTTCAAAGATAATTTCAAGTCTTTTTTTTAAAAAATAGCAAATTAAAGCAACTTTTTTTCAGAAAGTCTTACTTCTTTCTTGCAGACATGATCTTTTCTGCAATATTCTTCGGTACTTCCATGTAGCTGTGGGGTTCCATAGCATACTGACCACGTCCCTGAGTGTTGGAACGAAGGTCACTTGTGTAACCGAACATTTCAGAAAGCGGTACAAGAGCATCTACCTGAACAGTACCAGGTCTTGCTTCCTGACCCTGAATCTGTCCACGGCGAGAGCTGAGGTCACCGATAACAGTACCTGTATAATCATCAGGAACAGTTACAGAAACCTTCATGATAGGCTCCATCAGAATAGGCTCTGCCTGACGCATAGCTTCCTTGAAAGCCATTGAGCCAGCGATCTTGAATGCCATTTCAGAAGAGTCAACTTCGTGGTAAGAACCATCATACAGTTCAACAACACAGTCAACTACTTCGTAGCCTGCAAGTATACCAGCCTTCATAGCGCCGCGGATACCTGCATCAACAGCAGGGATATATTCCTTCGGTACAGAACCGCCGACAACGGAGTTCTTGAATTCATAGCCCTTACCGGATTCATTCGGGTTAACACGGATCTTAACATGACCATATTGACCGCTACCGCCGGACTGCTTCTTGTACTTGTAATCAACATCAGCGCTGCCCTTGATAGTTTCCTTATAGGATACCTGAGGAGCACCAACGTTTGCCTCTACCTTAAATTCACGGAGCAGTCTGTCAACGATGATATCAAGATGAAGCTCACCCATACCAGCAATGATAGTCTGACCTGTTTCTTCGTCAGTGTAGGTACGGAATGTAGGATCTTCTTCAGCAAGCTTTGCCAGAGCAATACCCATCTTTTCCTGACCTGCCTTTGTCTTAGGCTCGATAGCGAGCTGAATAACAGGCTCTGGGAATTCCATAGACTCAAGGATTACAGGGTTCTTATCATCACAGAGTGTGTCACCTGTTGTAGTATTCTTCAGACCAACAGCAGCAGCGATATCGCCAGCGTATACAACTTCGATATCCTTTCTGTGGTTAGCATGCATCTGAAGGATACGACCCAGACGTTCCTTGTTATCCTTTGTTGCGTTCAGCACAGTAGAACCTGCTTCAACAGAACCGGAATATACACGGAAGAAGCAAAGCTTACCAACGAATGGGTCTGTAGCGATCTTAAATGCCAGTGCGGAGAACGGCTCTTCATCAGAGGAATGACGAACAACTTCCTCATCAGTATCAGGGTTAATGCCCTTGATAGCCGGTACATCCAGCGGAGACGGCATATAATCTACGATTGCATCCAGAAGCTTCTGAACGCCCTTATTTCTATAAGAAGTACCGCAAACAACCGGTACCATTGTATTTGCAATACAGGATTTTCTGATGCAAGCCTTGATCTCGTCAATAGTGATCTCCTCACCTGCGAAATACTTCTCCATCAGCTCATCATCCTGTTCAGCAACATGTTCCATCAGAGACTCACGATATTCTTCAGCCTTTTCAACCATGTCATCAGGAATATCCTCAACACGGATGTCCTTGCCAAGATCATCATAGTAAACGTAAGCCTTCATCTCAACGAGGTCAATGATGCCCTTAAACTCGTCTTCAGCACCGATAGGAAGTTGAATCGGAACAGCGTTACACTTCAGTCTGTCACGCATCATATCAACAACACGATAGAAGTCTGCACCCATAATGTCCATCTTGTTGATATAAGCCATTCTTGGAACATGATACTTATCAGCCTGACGCCATACAGTTTCAGACTGCGGCTCAACACCGCCCTTTGCGCAAAGTACAGTTACAGAGCCGTCCAGTACACGAAGTGAACGCTCTACTTCTACAGTAAAGTCAACGTGTCCCGGTGTATCAATAACGTTAATTCTGTGGCCTGCCCAATAAGCAGTTGTTGCAGCAGAAGTGATGGTAATACCTCTCTCCTGCTCCTGTGCCATCCAGTCCATTGTTGCTGCGCCTTCGTGTGTTTCACCGATCTTGTGGTTAACGCCGGTATAGAACAGAATACGCTCTGTTGTAGTTGTCTTACCTGCGTCGATATGCGCCATGATACCAATGTTTCTGGTATTTTCCAGGGAACAATCTCTAGCCATAGTTACCCTCCTCTATTTCACGCAGCGATGCGATTACCAGCGGTAATGTGCAAATGCCTTGTTTGCTTCTGCCATCTTATGTGTATCGTCACGCTTTTTGCAAGCGCCGCCTACATTGTTGAGTGCGTCGAGAATCTCGCCGGCCAGTCTTTCCTTCATAGTTCTCTCATTACGCAGTCTGGAATACTTTGTGATCCAGCGCAGACCCAATGTCTGACGGCGCTCAGGTCTTACTTCCATAGGAACCTGATATGTTGCACCACCGAGACGGCGAGCCTTTACTTCCAGCTGTGGCATTACGTTTTCCATAGCCTGCTGGAACATTTCCAGTGCGTCATTGCCGGTCTTCTCAGCTACGATGTCAAATGCACCGTAAACGATTTTCTGAGCGACACCCTTCTTACCGTCGATCATTATATTATTGATCAGACGTGTAACGAGCTTTGATTTGTAAATTGGATCTTCAAGCACGTCACGCTTTGCGATTTTACCTCTTCTTGGCATTTTCGCTTCCCTCCTTCACATAATTCATGAATTCACAGGTACTCGTTCATGCGGTTTTTCCGCCGACCGTCAGGAGCTAAGGGAGAGGATCGCAGCGCCGCCGCTTTTGCGGCAGCAATCTATATGATCTCCACATATTTCCTGTGGTTCTTATTGTCCTGCTTTTAAATTTCGGCAATAGTTATTTCTTACTTCTTGCCAGCCTTCGGGCGCTTAGCACCGTACTTGGAGCGAGCCTGCATTCTGTTTGCAACACCCTGTGCGTCCAGTGCGCCTCTGATAATGTGGTAACGTACACCAGGCAGGTCCTTTACACGTCCGCCTCTGATGAGTACAACGCTATGTTCCTGCAGATTGTGACCAATACCCGGAATATAAGATGTTACTTCATAACCATTTGTCAGCTTAACTCTGGCAATCTTTCTCATAGCGGAGTTCGGCTTCTTAGGTGTAGCTGTACGAACAGCTGTACACACGCCTCTCTTCTGCGGTGAGCTCTGGTTAGTAGTTACCTTCTTCTTAGAATTGTAACCCTTCTGAAGTGCCGGAGCAGTAGACTTGTCCTCAAGCATCTTTCTTCCCTTACGTACCAACTGATTAAACGTAGGCATTAATCTTCCTCCTTTTTTAAAAAATATGGAATAGCATACAGTATTTGTACCGCATACTATCCCATTATATACCTCGATTATTCATTTGTCAAGCACTTTTTATTATTTTTCACATTTTCCTAATAAACATCATCCCTTAAAGATTCGATCCAGCTCTCAAAGGAAACATTTATAATGCCGGCTGCAAAGCCTGCGTAGTATTTCAAAATCATACTTGCATCACTTATATCAAGCTTTCCATCCATATTTACATCAGCAAGTTTAAAAAGCTCTTTATCCACAGGAATACCAGCCGCATTATTTGCATACAGCAAAAGTACAGCACTTGCATCACCAATATCTACCTTGCCGTTACCATCAAGATCTCCTGCCTGACTTTTCGATGTAGTAAAAGTTGTTACTATAGTAGTTGTTGTTGTGCTTGTTGTAGTTTTACCACTATTCCAGCTTGTACTGGTTTTCGTAGTAGTAGTATTGGTAGTTCCTATAGTCGTTGTTGTAAGAGGCGGCGTTGTTGTTGTTTGAGTCTGCATAGTGGTTTCAGAACCTATAGATCCATACGGATCAAATGCATTGCCATTTGCAATTGCATATTTATGCGCAGCAGAATCCGCATATCCATGTATAAGCGTAGTTTCATTAATGGCATTTTCTTCAACAACGCATTCATAACAAGTAATAAAAATCTCCAAAAGATTTTCATCGAATGCACCCGAACATATATTTATAATACTCTGCGGAAGCTCTATACTTTGTAAATTACAGCAATCTGCAAATGCTTCCTTTTTTATATCGTGTATCCCATCCCCTATATCAACATAGCTAAGAGATTCACAGCCAAGAAATGTTCCTTCCAATATAACATCAATATTTCCTGAAAGAAAAATCTCTTGAAACGATGTGCAGTCACTGAATGCGTATCTTCCTATATATGAAAGCCGTTCTGAATTACTTATCATACTCATTGCAAACATATTATCAAAGGCATAGCTGCTTAAACTTCTTATTGTATCAGGCAGATTTACCTTTTCGATCAGTTCATTTGAAGAAAATGCACCTCCGCCTATAACCTCAATGCCATATGGAACATCTACCGATGTATCCTTACCATGATACCCAAGCAATATTCGTTCATCATATATAACAAATTCACTTTCAGGATTCATAGCTTTGAGATTATTGTAAAAAAACGTATCAAAAAATGCATTCATCCCAATATCATTAATACCTTGCGGAATATTTATTTCTCTAAGGCTCATGCAGGACTGAAATGCCTCCGAGCCTATATATGTAACAGACTCAGGCAGAGTTATACGCTGAAGAGATGTACATTTATTAAATGCATCCATTCCTATCTCCCAGAGCATATCTCCCAATGAAACATTTCTAAGGGATGTACAGCCCTGAAAAGTGTAATCCGCAATACACTCAAGCTGATCCCCTATCGAAACACTTGTAAGGCTGGTACAGTTTCTGAATACCGAATAACCAAGTTCTGTAACTGTATCAGGTATTATGATCTCGCCAAGCGCCGTACATCCTGAAAATGCGCCGTTGCCAATGATCTCTATACCGTCCCATAGAGTTACCTCTGAAAGCTGCATACATCCTGAAAATGCACTCGCATCAATTTCCTGCACAGTTGCAGGAATCGTTACCTTAGAAATACTTGTTTCCGAAAATGCACTGCTGCCAATACTCTTCAAGCCGTTCGGAAGTATAACCTCCGAAAGCATTTTACAATATTTAAAGCTTGCAGAACCTATATATTCAATATTGGAAGTAAACATAACAGACGAAAGCATTTTTGAATTAAATACCGCTCCATCTGCTATTACACGAACTGAAGCCGGTATAAGAAGCTCTGTTACATCATCCCCAGCTGATATAAGCACGGTATCATCAAGTATCTTTATGCTATCTTCTTTATGAAGACTGCTCCAGCCGGTATCATCAAAAGCATATGCTCCCACTGACTGAATGCCGTCACCAAGACTAATGTCTGTAAGATTAGTGCAGCCTTGAAACGCCCTTTCACCTATAGATGTAATTGTATCAGGAATTGTCACAGAAGCTATCCCAGTCTGATTACTGAATGCCTTCCTCTCTATTGCAGTCACGGTCATTCCGTAAAATGAATCCGGTATTATAAGCTCTCCAGAACAATTTTCAGCAAAGCCTGTTACAGAAACAGTATCATCATCATCATTATTATTATCAAGCAATCTGTAATTGAATTTACCATCAGTAAATTCAGGCATCTTACTTCCATCAGAACCATAATAATCAGCTAATATCACAAACGGAATACTACACATACTCCATAGCATACATATCACTGTAAGCATACTTACAATTATTTTTCCTTTACTTTTTTCCCTCATAAAAATCGCCCTCATTTATCTAACTCAAACCCTGCGCCTTTATCAGCATACAATTTTAAAATATTTGTAGCATCGCCGATATCAAGCGTCCCATTCCTATTAATATCTCCTGCTGCTATATCAAATGCATCTATATGGTTTATACAGTGAGCCGCATATTTAGCATATATACTAAGCAGAATAGTAGCATCTGCTACATTCACTGTTCCATCATCATTCATATCCCCTTCCAAAAGCGATACAATAATAAACTGACGTTCATAGCTCTGAGCGTAGAACTGCGCTGTAGATTCACGAAAACCATATATCGTTGTATTGGGAGATATAGTTTTCTCCGAACCTGCTATATAACAGTTTTCATTATATACCATCAGTCTGCTAAGTCCTGTACAGCCTTCAAATGCATCAGGTCCTATAGATACTATTCCTTTATGCAGCTTTACCTCACTAAGCGATATACAATGCATAAATGCCTGACTTCCTATATCGGTTATATGCTCCGGTATCGTTATTTTGGTAAGGCTCGTACATCCGCAAAACACAGCAGTTTCAATTCTGCTTAGATTCTTTGGCAGCTTAACTGAAATAAGAGCGCTGCACCCTAAAAACGCATGGTTGCCTATTGTTTCAACACTATCGGCAATAGTCACTCTCTGCAAAGCCTCGCACCAATTAAAAGCATATGCCTCAATCTTTCTGACACCTTCCGGCACTGTACATTCAGTAAGCTTTGTGCATCCGGAAAACGCCAGACCTCCTATAATTTTAACACTTTCAGGAATTATAACTGACATCATAGATTTTAAGTTTTCAAATGCACATCCTGCAATCGCAGTAACTCCTTCCGGTATAACCACCTGCTGCGGTTCTCCCTGATAGGCTATTAATATGTTATTTCCGACCAAAATGCATCCCTCAGGCTGATTCTGAAGCCATGGCGTATCCTTTAAAATATTCCAACCTATTTCTGTCACACTGCTTGGTATATCGATCTCATTCAGACGTGTACACTGATAAAAAGCATAATCGCCGATCTTAGTTACAGTACACGGTATTACAACTTTAGTAAGTCGTGTTTTACCATTGAATGCACTGCCTCTTATTTCCGTAACAGGCATTCCGTTTATTTCACTTGGTATAACAGCTTCTGTTACAGAAGCTCGTGAACGTGTGATTATAATTTCATGCCGATCGTTTATCTGATAGTATATGTTTCCATTAAATAAAATTTCTTCTTCATTACCATCAAACGCCATTATATCCATATTAAATATCGCTGTTTGTAAAAACGAAAAAATACAGATGATTATACATATTATTGCAGAAATAATTTTTTTTACTTGCAGAACATTCACCTCCTGCCATATACTATAGTCCCTATCTATATGTTATCATATTTTTTCATAAATGTCAATAATATTACAGTAAGCCTGCTTGACGTTTACAGTAATAATATATTGTAAATGCCAAATAAATTTGTCGTTTAAGAACTTGTCTTCATGAGTGAAATGTGCGTATTTTCGAGCAGATTTTGCTGATGACAAGGCAAAAATCCGTGGCTGTACTTTGTGTACTGCAAGGATTTTTAACACAGTCAGTGGAAAAATCTGCCGAAAAGACGTACGCTTAACTTGTGAAGACGAGTTCTAATATAAAAAACAGACCTGCATTGGCAGATCTGTCATTACATCATCTTTTATTGAACTTTCCAAATTTAAACAGTATAAGCGCTGCAACCGCTGTAACAGCCACTGATAATATCATTGGAAATAAAGTATGCTCCGAAAATGGAAGATCGTTAGTATTCATTCCGTAAAAGCTGTACACCATATTCGGTATAGCTAAAATGATAGTTACAATAGTCAGCCGCCACATAACAAAGTTCAGATTATTGGAAATAACCGAACCGCAGGCTTCGACCATTCCTGCAAGAATCCCTGAATATATGCTTGCCATTTCCTGTGCCTGCTTAAGCTCGATCAGCACATCCTCCAGAAGCTCCTGATCCTCCTCATAAAGCTTTATAACTCTTCCTCTGAGTATCTTATTTACCGTAAGATCATTTGATTTAAGGGACGTTGTAAAGTATACGAGCGACTTTTCAAGTTCCATCATCTGCAAAAGCTGCTGATTCTTTACAGCTCCATGAAGCTGTCTTTCCAGAACGTCAGACGCCTTATCTATCTGTTTCAGATAGATAAGATACGTTGACGTAATATACATCATCAGTCTAAGAACGAACTGAGTACGAAAACCTGTCTGAACATTTCTTATCCTGCCTGCAATGAGATCGTCCACTACCTTACTGCTTTTCAGAGAAATTGTAAATACATGCTGATCTGTTATTATTATACCAAGCGGCATAGTGTAAAACTTTAAGGTCTCACTTTTTGTAACTTCAGACACAGCGGTATCTACAATAATAAGCGTCTGATCCTCCTCCTGTTCAACACGTGAGGACTCCTCTTCGTCAAGTGACGATTTCAAAAATCCGCTGTCAAGACCGAAATCATCAATTAGCATTTTCATTTCTTTTGCGGTAGGATCAACAACAGATATCCAACATCCGGATTCCATCTGCTCAAGCATAGTAAGCTTACCATTCACGGTCTTATAATATTCTATCACGGTTACCACCTTTCCGCAAAGGCAGCAACCGTCAGGGCATACTATGCCCGCTGCCTTCACTATTTTTGTTGTGCTGTAATTTTCATTTGCAGCAGTCCTGCATTATCATAAATATCCGCAGGATACGGGTCAGCGTTCATAATATACCTCCATAAAAATATTCAGCAATAAAGTCTATACATTATATTATATCAAAATTTTTTCCTATTGGCAAGTACCTAAAAGTAAATTCATTTACTTTTCTCTCTTCCTATTCTCATCACGAAGCCGTTCTTTAAGTCCCTCAAATATAATATTCTTCGCCCATACTGCCTGTTCCTTTGTAGCAGGCTCTGTTCCCTTTAGCGGATAGTCCATTCCAAGCTGCTCATACTTCACTACACCCATTGTATGATAAGGAAGTACGTCCAGTGCTTTTAAATTATTAAGACCACCTATAAAATATCCAAGTCTTCTGAGATATTCTTCATTAAGAGTAATATCCGGAACGACAACATGACGGATCCACAACTCCTTATTCATATCCCGTGTATATTCTGCAAACGCAAGAATATTCTTATTGGAATGCCCAGTCAGCTTTTTATGCTCTTCATCATCAATATGCTTTATATCGAGCATTATAAGATCCGTATACTTCATAAGCTCATCATACTGAGCCTTTTTGCTTTCAGAAAACATAATTCCAGAGGAATCAAGACAGGTGTGTATTCCTCTTTTTTTGGCTTCACGGAAAAGCTCTGTTACAAATTCGATCTGCATAAGAGGCTCACCGCCGGTTGCTGTTATGCCGCCGCTTTTCAGAAATTCTTTCAAGCCATCATATTCATCAAGAAGAGATTCTACAGTGCGTTTTTCTCCTGCTCTCATTTTCCATGTATCAGGATTATGACAATACTGACATCTCATAGGACATCCCTGAAAAAAAACTACAAAACGTATTCCAGGTCCGTCTACTGTACCAAAGCTTTCAGTTGAATGAATATATCCTTCCATTTTTGTATCCTCCTTATATAGAATTATCTTTAACGTTTACTATAATAAATGAAATGCGGGCGAACAACAAAGCTCGCCCGCATAAATTCATAGGTTATCAGTCAAATTTATCCTGCGCCGAATTAAAGAGCAGCGTGGAATGTTCTGGAGATAACATCATCCTGCTGTTCCTTTGTCAGCTTGATGAAGTTTACAGCATAACCGCTTACACGAATTGTCAGCTGCGGATACTTTTCAGGATGCTGCTGTGCGTCCAAAAGTGTATCTCTGTTCAGAACATTTACATTCAGGTGATGTCCGCCTTTTTCTGCATAACCATCGATCAGTTCAACCAGGTTATCGATCTGCTTTTCGTTTGCCATAATAAACTCCTCCTAAAAATTTTAATATTTATAATAATGTTGTTATCATTATTCTTCTTCAATAAATTCAGTGGGCTGGCAACAAGCCATATTTCCCTTTGAACAGTCCATACTTCTGTATGTGTCCACCTTAATGCCTCCGTTTTCCAGATCATCCGGTGTTACTGTAATATGTCCTGTTCCTGACGCCATCAGGTTTTCTATCATTGCTATAATGTCGTCCTCCTGAGGCTTTTTCTCAGGTTCTAAAGCCATTGGTATCCCTCCCATCTATATCAGATAGAAATTAGTCTTTCATAGCCTCTCTGATAGACTCAATATCAATATCGCCGGCAAATACACCGCTGTCCTTACCCAGAGCATCTGGAATTACAGTGAATGTATTTGAGATACCGTCCTGTGCATTGCTCCAAGGAAGCTTAGCAACAGAAGCCATAGATGCAGCTGCACCATGAGAATCTCTGCCGTGCATCGGGTTTGCACCAGGAGCCAGCGGAACGCCCATCTTACGGCCGTCAGGTGTGTTGCCTGTCTTCTTGCCATATACAACGTTTGATGTGATTGTAAGGATAGATGTTGTAGGAACACCGTTTCTGTAGCAGTGATTGCTGCGTACCATATCCATAAACTTATTGAGGATCTCAACAGCAATATCGTCTACACGGTCATCATTGTTGCCATACTTCGGGAAGTCGCCTTCGATCTCAAAGTCAGTTACAACACCAAATTCATCACGAATGCACTTAACCTTTGCATACTTGATAGCAGACAGTGAATCAGCTACTACAGACAGACCTGCAATACCTGTTGCAAAGTAACGCTTTACATCTCTGTCATGAAGAGCCATCTGAAGTGACTCATAGCAATACTTATCGTGCATATAGTGAATGCAGTTGAGAGTATCAACATAGAGCTTAGCCAGCCACTCCATCATGTCTGTGTATTTATCCATTACATCATCATATTCAAGATAATCGCCTGTTACAGGTCTGAGCTTTGGACCTACCTGATTATGTTTGCCGGTCTTAGCGTCGATTCTTTCGTCAACACCGCCATTGATAGCATACAGCAGGCACTTTGCGAGATTTGCACGTGCGCCGAAGAACTGCATTTCCTTACCTACTCTCATAGAGGATACGCAGCAAGCGATTGCATAGTCATCACCATGAGTTACTCTCATAAGGTCATCGTTCTCATACTGGAAGGATGAAGTATTGATAGAGAGCTTAGCGCAGTATCTCTTGAATGCTTCTGGCAGCTTCTTGGACCACAGAACTGTAAGGTTAGGCTCCGGAGCTGTACCCAGATTCTCAAGAGTATGCAGATAACGGAAGCTGTTCTTTGTTACCAGTGTTCTTCCGTCGATACCGATACCGCCGATGGACTCTGTTACCCACTGAGGATCACCGGAGAACAGTGCATTATACTCAGGAGTTCTTGCAAACTTAACCATACGCAGCTTCATAATGAAGTGATCGATATATTCCTGCGCCTGTTCCTCAGTGAGAATGCCCTTATCCATATCGCGCTGAACATAAATATCAAGGAAAGTGGAAGTACGGCCAAGGCTCATTGCTGCACCGTTCTGATCCTTAACTGCTCCAAGATATGCAAAATATGTCCACTGAATAGCTTCCTGTGCATTTGTAGCCGGCTTGGAAATATCATAACCGTATTTGGAAGCCATATTTTTCAGAGCCTTCAAAGCCTTGATCTGCTCAGAAAGTTCCTCACGCAGACGAATCTTATCATCTGTCATAGTGCCGCATACAGTAGACTTCTGATAAAGCTTATCTTCGATAAGTCTGTCAACACCATAGAGAGCAACTCTTCTGTAGTCTCCGATGATTCTGCCTCTTCCGTAAGCATCGGGCAGACCTGTAATGATAGCATTGTGACGTGCAGACATCATTTCTGGTGTATAAACATCAAATACACCAGCATTATGTGTTTTGCGATATTTATTAAAGATAAAGCTTATCTCAGGATCAACCTCGTATCCATATGACTTACATGCACCCTCTGCCATACGAATACCGCCAAAAGGCTGGAGTGAACGCTTCAGCGGCTTATCTGTCTGGAAACCAACGATCGTCTCCAGTTCCTTGTTCAGATAACCAGCTTCGTGAGAATCAACTGTAGATACGATTTTTGTATCCATGTCGATTACGCCGCCATTTTCTCTCTCCTGCTGAAACAGACCCAAAACCTGCTCCCAAAGCTGCTTTGTAGCATCTGTAGGACCTGCTAAGAAGCTCTCATCACCCTCATAAGGTGTGTAATTCTTCTGAATAAAGTCACGC